>NZ_JBHTLK010000018.1:0-52465 GCF_042678885.1 Saccharothrix hoggarensis | reverse complement strand
CGGGTGGGCGCCGGAAGCCGGAGCAGCGGGCACGGGCGGCGCGACCGGGGGCTGGGCGACCGGTGCCTGGGAAGCCGGGGCCTGCGCCGGTGGCGCCTGGGCCACGGGCAGCTGATCGACCGCGGGAGCCTGAGCGGCGGTGACGGGCTGGTCAGGGGCGGTGGCCGACGGCCGCGGGCGCTCCTCCTCCAGCGGGTCGAGGAGGGGCGTCACGTCGTGCAGCGCGCTCCGCACGGCGTGGAGCTGCTGCGACAGGCGGTTGCGGAGCTGCTTGAGCGCGTCCACCTTCTGGGTCGCCTGCGCGACCCGGCGGTTCGACTCCTCCGTGGCCTCGCGAACGCGGCGGTTCGCCTCGTCGGTGGCCTCCTGCACGCGTGCCGTGGCCTCGCTGATCGAGTCGTGGCGGCGGCGGTTGGCCTCTTCGGTCGCCTCGCGCACCAGGCGCTGGGCCTCCGCGTTCGAGGCGGCCTGCTCCTGGGCGATCTGGGCGCGGACGCGCGCGGCCTCCTCGGCCGCCTCGCGCAGCCGCCGCTCGGCCTCGGCCTTCGACGACGCCTCCTGCTCGGCCAGCGTCTTCATCGACTCGACCCGGCGGGCCGCCATCGCGATCTCGAAGTCCTCCTCGACCGTGCTCCGGCGCTGGAGGGATTCCTCGTCCAGCCGCGCGGCCTCGGCCTTGGCCTCGCCCACGATCCGGTCGGCCTCGGCGCGCGCCCGCTCCAGCACGCCGCGGTGCTCGGCCTCCATCTCGGCGCGCCGCTGGTCCAGCTCGGCGATCAGCTTCTCGTACCGGGCCCGCAGCACGCCCGCGTCGGACTCGGCCTTGGCGCGGATGTGCCCGCCCTCGGCCTCGGCGCGGGCCTTGATCTCGTTGGCCTCGTCCTGCGCGAGCCGCAGCATCCGCTGCAACCGCTCGCTCAGGCCCTCCAGCGTGGTGGGCGGCAACGACAGCCGCTCCACCTGGCCGCGCAGCTCGGCGATCTCCGACCGGGCCGCCTCCAGCTGCCGGGCCAGGTCGTTGGTCTGCGAGACGGCGGCGTCGCGGTCGGCCGCGAGGAGGCGCAGGTCGGAGTCCAACCGCTCTAGGTGGTCCTCGACCTGGGCGCGGTCGTACCCGCGCTTGACGATGTCGAAGCCGGATCCCAGGGGGACGAGGTCACGGTCGTCGGCGAGGCCCATGCCGCTCACGCTACCCGCTCCCGACGTGGGGCCGGCACCTGCCGGCCGCACATCGGGGGTGATTTCGCTTTACACGCCCCGGAATCGGTTGATCTCCGCCAGGTGCTTCGCGCGCATCTCGTGGTCGCGGACGCCCAGGCCCTCGGACGGCGCCAGCGCCAGCACGCCGACCTTGCCCTGGTGCGCGTTGCGGTGCACGTCGTTCGTGGCCTGCCCGGTCTCCTCCAGCGAGTACACCTTGGACAGTGTCGGGTGGATCTTCCCCTTGGCGATCAACCGGTTGGCCTCCCACGCCTCCCGGTAGTTCGCGAAGTGCGAGCCGACGATCCGCTTGAGGTGCATCCACAGGTACCGGTTGTCGTACTGGTGCATGTACCCGCTGGTGGAGGCGCAGGTCACGATCGTCCCACCCTTGCGCGCCACGTAGACCGACGCGCCGAACGTCTCCCGGCCCGGGTGCTCGAACACGATGTCCGGGTCGTCGCCGCCGGTCAGCTCGCGGATCTTCGCGCCGAGCCGCTTCCACTCGCGCGGGTCCTGCTCGTGCTCGTCCTTCCAGAACTTGAAGCCCTCGGCGCTGCGGTCGATGATCAGCTCCGCGCCCATCTTGCGGCAGATCTCGGCCTTCTCCGGCGACGACACGACGCACACCGGGGTCGCGCCGCCGTTGAGCGCGAACTGGGTCGCGTACGAGCCCAGGCCGCCGGACGCGCCCCAGATCAGGACGGTGTCGCCCTGCTTCATGTTCGCGCCGTTGGTCGACACCAGCTGCCGGTACGCGGTCGAGTTCACCAGACCGGGTGATGCCGCTTCCTCCCACGTCAGGTGGTCGGGCATCGGCATCAGCTGGTTGGCCTTGACCAGGGCGATCTCGGCCAGGCCGCCGAAGTTGGTCTCGAAGCCCCAGATGCGCTGCTCGGGGTCGAGCATGGTGTCGCCGTGCCCGTCCGGGTGCTCCAGCTGCACGTCCAGGCAGTGCGCGACGACCCGGTCGCCGGGCTTCCACGCGTTCACGCCGGGGCCGGTGCGCAGCACCACGCCCGCCAGGTCGGAGCCGACCACGTGGTACGGCTGGTCGTGGCGGCCGCCGTACTTCTTGAGGAACGCGAACGTGGACAGCGGCTCGAAGATCGAGGTCCACACGGTGTTGTAGTTGATGGCGCTGGCCATCACGGCCACCAGCGCCTCACCGGGGGCCAGCTCGGGCGTCGGGATCTCGTCGACGTGCAGCGACTTGCGGGGGTCCTTGTCCTTGGTCTCCAGACCCTCGAACATCTTGACCTCGTCGGCGTGCACGGTCACGCCCCGGTAGCTCTCGGGTACGTCCAGCGAACCGATCGCGTCCAATTCGTCGGCGAGGATCGCGTCGAGGATCTTCTGCACGGCGTTCCCTCCCAATAGGGGGCTCGGGATGGTTTTCGGTGGCGTTGTAGAAGGCCACGCAGGTTGCCGGAGGTTACCCACGGGTAACCGATTCAGAACGGGCGCTGTGAGCCACTGCACTGGGTTTTCGCCCGATCGGTCGTTCTTGACCGGGCGGCCAACCAAGCGCACCATCGACGCTGTCCGATGGAGGAGGACGGAGGTACAGCTCATGGCTAAGGCGTGGACCAGGTGGCAGGACTGGGCCGAGGTCGTCATCGGCGTGCTCGTGCTGCTCTCGCCCCTGGTGGTGGAGACGACCAACGCGGCCATGTGGACGATGATCGTGCTCGGCGCACTGATCGCCGTCGACGGCCTCGTGTCGCTCGCCAGGCCCGGGATGGTCTACGGCGAGTGGTTCCAGATGGTCCTCGGCGCGCTGCTGTTCATCTCCCCGTGGGTGATGGGCTACAGCGACCTGATGGCGGCGTCGTGGGTGTCGTGGATCGGCGGCCTGCTCACCATCGCCGCAGGCGCGATGGCGATCCCGCTGGCGAACGCCGCGCACAGCGGCCGAATCGCCGGCACCGCCTGACCACCACCAAACCCGGCGGCGCTCACACCGCACCACCATGCGGTAACAGGCACCGCCACCCACCGCCCAGTAACCGGCACCACCGCACACCGGCTCCGTGACAACCGGAGCCACCACACTGAACCACAGCGGCGAGCCCGCGTCGGTCATCCGCCGTCGCTTCCGGGACGATCACGCTTTTCGATCGTCCCGGAACCGCCGGCGGATGACCGACTTCCAGGCGGGCGAGCCCCGCCTCGGCGGAGCCGAGGCAATCCAACACAGAAGGGCGCACAGCGTTGGCAGAGGACTCGTCGGCCAGGGAACGGATCCTGCAAGCGGCCGAGGAGTTGTTCGCCGAGTCGGGCTTCGACGCGACGCCGACGTCGCGCATCGCCGAACGGGCGGCCGTGCCCAAGGGGCTCGTGCACTACTACTTCCGCCGCAAGTCCGACCTGCTGGCCGCGCTGGTGCAGCGGCTCCCGGACGGGAACGTGGACGCCCGGCGGGTGGTCGTGGTCGGCGACATCGCGGAGAGCCTGCGCCGGCTCGTGGCCGCGCTGGACGCGCGCCTGAACGCGTCGCCGCTGCTCAGCCACCTGCTGTGGCGTGAGGCGGACACGCACAAGGCGGTCCGGGACGCGCTGCACGAGCGCTACCAGTCGGTGGTGCGGCAGATCCGCAACGTGATCATCGCCGCCGGCGGCGCGGCGGTGGCCACGAAGGACGTCGACAGCGCCTCCGCGCTGCTCGCGCTCGCCGTCAGCTACCGGCACTCGGTGGCCCGGCACGCGCCGGACGCCGACGACCGGATGGACCTGGAGCTGACCTTCGTGGCCGCCGCGCTCGAACGGCCCCGGTGAACGGGTGAGCAGGGGAACGGGTGGGCAGGTGAACGGGTGGGCAGGTGAACGGGGTCAGTGGCGCGTCGCGGCCGGTTCCACCAGCTCGACCAGCACGCCGCCCGCGTCCTTGGGGTGCACGAAGTTGACGCGGCTGTTGGACGTGCCGCGCCGCGCCTGCTCGTACAGCAGCCGCAAGCCCTTGGCGCGCAGCGCGTCGGCGGCGGCGTCCACATCGGACACCCGGTAGGCGAGCTGCTGGAGGCCCGGGCCGGACCGGCCGATGAACTTCGCGATGGTCGACTCCGGCGTCAACGGCGCGAGCAGCTGCACGGCGGTGCCCGTCCCGTCGTCGCCCGGCGCGCGCAGCATCGCCTCGCGCACGCCCTGCTCCTCGTTGACCTCCTCGTGGGCGATCTCCAGGCCGAAGTGCTCGCGGTGGAACGCGATCGCGGCGTCGAGGTCGGGCACGGCGATCCCGACGTGGTCGATGGCGGTGACGAGCCCGCGGAGTTCTTCCTGCATGTCCGCCAACCCTAGTGACCGAATCGGTGCAGGTCCCGCTGTGCGACGCCTCACACGGCTACTCCGCGGTAACCGTGGGTATCGTGGCGAGTTAACAACCGCTTACACCCGCTGTGGAGGCTGCTGTGTCCGGTTCCGTCATCGTCGCCGGGGCCCGAACCCCGATGGGGCGACTGCTCGGATCGTTGAAGGACTTCTCCGGCGCCCAGCTCGGCGGCGTCGCGATCAAGGCGGCCCTGGAGCGGGCCGGTGTCGCGCCCGAGCAGGTGCAGTACGTGATCATGGGCCAGGTGCTCACGGCGGGCGCGGGCCAGATCCCGGCGCGCCAGGCCGCGGTGAACGCGGGCATCCCGATGACCGTGCCCGCGCTCACGATCAACAAGGTGTGCCTCTCCGGCATCGACGCGATCGCGCTGGCCGACCAGCTCATCCGCGCGGGTGAGTTCGACATCGTGGTGGCGGGTGGCCAGGAGTCGATGACCCAGGCGCCGCACCTGCTGCAGAAGTCGCGCGGCGGCTTCAAGTTCGGCGACGTGACGATGCTCGACCACATGTCCCACGACGGCCTGTTCTGCGCGTTCGACCAGGTCGCGATGGGCATGTCCACGGAGAAGTTCAACGCGCGCCACGGCCTGACCCGCGAGGAGCAGGACGCGTTCTCCGCCCGGTCGCACCAGCTCGCCGCCAAGGCCGCCGGGAACGGCGTGTTCGCCGAGGAGATCGCGCCGGTCGCCATCCCGCAGCGCAAGGGCGACCCGATCCTGTTCGACGAGGACGAGGGCGTGCGCGGCGACACCACCCCGGAGACGCTGGCCAAGCTGCGCCCGGCGTTCGCGCCGGACGGCACGATCACCGCGGGCTCGGCGTCGCAGATCTCCGACGGCGCGGCGGCCGTGGTCGTGATGAGCAAGGCCAAGGCCGAGGAGCTGGGCCTGACCTGGCTGGCCGAGATCGGCGCGCACGGCGTGGTCGCGGGCCCCGACGCGAGCCTGCACCAGCAGCCGTCGAACGCGATCAAGGCGGCGTGCGCCAAGGAGGGCATCGACCCGTCCGACCTCGACCTGGTCGAGATCAACGAGGCGTTCGCCGCGGTCGGCATCGTCTCGATGCGGGAGCTGGGCCTCTCGGAGGACAAGGTCAACGTCAACGGTGGCGCGATCGCGCTCGGGCACCCGATCGGCATGTCGGGCGCCCGCATCGCGCTGCACCTCACGCTGGAGCTGAAGCGCCGCGGTGGCGGCGTGGGGGCGGCCGCCTTGTGCGGTGGCGGTGGTCAGGGCGACGCCCTGATCGTCCGCGTCCCCAAGGTCTAGCGGTGTGGGCCGCACCGTCGACGTAGCAGAACTGGTCGGCCGCGCGCGTGAAGGCCAACCGCGCGCGGTCGCCAGGCTGATCTCCCTGGTGGAGGACGCCAGCCCCCACCTGCGGGAGGTGGCGGGCGCGCTCGCGCCGTTCTGCGGGAACGCCCAGGTCATCGGCCTGACGGGCGCGCCGGGCGTGGGCAAGTCGACGTCCACGTCGGCGCTCGTCGCGGCCTACCGCGCCCGCGGCAAGCGGGTCGGCGTGCTGGCCGTGGACCCGTCGTCGCCGTTCTCCGGCGGCGCGCTGCTCGGCGACCGGGTGCGGATGGGCGAGCACGCCACCGACCCCGGCGTGTTCATCCGGTCCATGGCCACCCGAGGCCACCTCGGCGGGCTGTCCTGGGCCACGCCGCAGGCGTTGCGCGTCCTCGACGCGGCGGGCTGCGACGTCGTGCTGGTGGAGACGGTCGGCGTGGGCCAGTCCGAGGTCGAGGTGGTGTCGCTGGCCGACACCACGGTGGTCCTCCTCGCGCCCGGCATGGGCGACGGCATCCAGGCCGCGAAGGCGGGCATCCTGGAGATCGCCGACGTGTTCGTGGTCAACAAGGCCGACCGCGACGGCGCCGACCAGACCGCGCGCGACCTGAAGCACATGATCTCGCTGGGTCGCCGGGACCGCGAGGGCGGTCTGTGGCGGCCTCCGGTGGTGAAGACCGTCGCGTCGCGCGCCGAAGGGCTCGGCGACGTCGTGGACGCCATCGACGCGCACCACGCCTGGCTGGTCGACCGCGGTGAGCTGGAACGACGCCGCGCGACCAGGGCCGCGGGCGAGGTCGAGGCCATCGCGCTGGAGCGGCTGCGTTCCCGGATCGGCGGCTTGCGCGGCGCGGCCGCGCTCGAAACCCTCGCCAAACGGGTCGTGGCGGGCGAGTTGGACCCCTACGCTGCGGCTGATCGACTGGTCGAGGGGGTAGGGGCATGACGACGCCGGTGGTGATCGACATAGGCAAGAGGGACGTCCGTCGCGTGCTGGTCGGGGGTGCCGTGGCCGGTGCCCTCGGCGTGGCGGCACTGGTCGGCGCGGTGACCGCGTACGCGGACGGCGAGGGCGTCGGCGGGACGATCGGGCTGGTGATCGGGGTGGCGTTCACCGGCATCACGGTCGGCGCGATCGTCAACTGGAAGCGGATCTCCCGGCCGCGCATGCTCGTGCTGGAGCCGTCCGGCGTGCGGTGGGACGACCCGGCGGGCGCGCCGTGGGCCGTGGCGTGGCCGGAGCTGGGCGCGGTGCGCCTCTCGCGGACGCGGGAACGGGTGTTCCACCCGGCGGACTCGGCCGTGCGCAAGACCATGGTCCGGCTCGACCTGCTGCCCGCCGATGCGCCCGCGTTCCGGGCGCGGCACGCCGACATGGCGCACCTGGCCCGCCAGGATGGCGTCTACCGGATGCCGCTGGGCGACGCGGCCGGTCTGATCCGGGTGATCGAGGGCGCGGTGCTCGGGTTCGCGCCGCACCTGTACCGCGGCGTGCAGGACGAGGGCGTCACGGTGGGGCTGTCGTGAACGCGATCGAGATCCCCTTCGGCAACCGGGCCGAGCGGCGCGCGGGGCTCGCCGTCCAGCTCGGGTTCCTCGCCTTCGGCATCGTGATGATGTTCCTGTCGTACGCCGACGGCCACCTCGCGGCCATGTTCGTCGGCCCGCTGGTCGCGCTCGGCGGCCTCATCGGCGGCGGCGTCTGGCGGCGCAAGGCCCGGCTGCGCCGGCTCGTCGTGGAGCACCAGGGGTTGCGCTGGGAGGAGAAGGGCGCGACGTGGGCCGTGCCCTGGTACGAGCTGGCCGGGGTGGCGCTGGCGCGGTCCGCCGAGCCCAAGCCGTCGCTGTGGCTCCAGCTGACGCCGAGGGACCCGGAGGCCTTCGCCGCCACGTACCGGAGCGTGCCGAAGACCGTGCACGGGAACTGGATCCGGCTGGCCGACGAGATCGGCGGCGAGACGCTGGACCTGGCGCTGCGGCGGTTCGCACCGCAGCTCTACCGCGGGTTGGTGCCGCACTTCGCGGGTTAGCGGGCGGTTCAGGACGCGGTGGCCAGGCGCGCCTCGTGCTGGGCCACCGCCTTGCGCCACAGCGGCTCGCGGTCCTCGTCGGCGACCACCAGGCCGAACACGTCGGCCAGGGCGGCGAACCAGTCGGCCCGGTCGTCCAGCACGGTCTTCGTGGTCGTCTCCCCGATCCGGGACAGGGTCAGCGCGCGCAGCACGTCCCAGCCCTCGGCGTCCGTCCGCTCCACGCAGAACGTGCGCACGAACCCCGACTCGGGTGACGTGGACAGGTGGACGTGCCGCTCGGCGAAGTGGTCGACGGTGACGGTGTCGGCCGCGAAGTCCATCGCGTGGAAGCTGCCCCGCGCGTCGTGCTCGAACCGCCACCCGCCCGGAGCGACCTCCGACGGGCGCAGCACGAACGTGAACGGGCCCTGCCGGTGGCTGCCCTCCACCAGCGGCAACGGCGCGTGCGGGCCGTCGCCCAGCCCGACGTCCACCAGCCAGGCGTCAGCGGAGTCCGGCAGGTCGCGCACGGTGAGCGCGAGGTGGTTCAGGTGGATGCCCGGCGCGTCGGCGGGCGTCATCTGCGCGCCGCCGGGGTGCCTGGTCACGTGGTAGCCGAGCGCGCCCAGCAGCTCGGCGAACACGGCGTTGAGGTGGAAGCAGTACCCGCCCCGGCCGGCCAGCACGCGGGCCGCCGAGTCGAGCGGGTCCAGCGACGTCACCCGGCCGAGCTGGATCTCCACCGTCTCGTACGGCACCCGTTCCACGAACGCCCGGTGCAACCGGGCCAGCGCCGCCGCGCTGGGCGGCTCGGCGTCGGCCACGCCGAGGCGGCGCAGGAGCGCGGGCACGTCGAGCTGGGCCATCGTCGATCCCCCATCCGGAACACCCCGGCCGTGGACTCCCCGTCCGGGTGGGACGCGGAAGCCGGGACTTCCGACTCTAGGCAAGGACGATCACAGCGCCGAACGTTTTACCCGAGCCGTCGGGGGAACGAAGGGGCGCGATGTACGACTCCGCAGGGCTGCAGGTGCTCTCCCGCGAGGAGTGCCTGGAGCTGCTCGGCACCGCCGCCGTCGGTCGCCTCGTCTACACCGACCAGGCGTTGCCGGTGGTGCACCCCGTCGTGTTCCTGCTCGACGGCGAGTGCGTCGTGCTCCGCGTGCCGGACGGCAGCGCCACGCTCGTCGCCCGCGACACGATCGTCGCGTTCCAGATCGACGACGTCGCCCCCGACCTGTCCTGCGGCTGGTCGGTGATGGCGGTCGGGCACGTCACCGAGGCGGAGGAGCCCGCGCGGCTGGCCCGGCTGCGGGAGCTGCCGCTGGCCTCGCGCGGCCACGGCCGTGGCGACCACTACCTCGTGGTCGACCTGGAGGTCCTCACGGGCCGTCGCATCCCCTAGGCGGAGGCGTTAACCTCGGAACCTCCGAGCCGGAGGGTGGTCGCGCGTGCCTGCATCCCCGGACGCGAACGCCGCGGTGCGGCTGGACGGGCTCCTGCGCCAGCTCACCGACCGCACCGCCGAGGTCGTGGTCTCGCAGGAACGGCTGCACCGGCTGCTGGCCGCGGTGGTGTCGCTGGCCAGCGACCTGTCGCTGCCCGACGTCCTGCGCCGGATCGTCGAGTCCTCGTGCGACCTCGTCGGCGCCCGGTACGGCGCGCTGGCCGTCGTCGGGCCGGACCGGCAGCTGCTGGAGTTCACCCACGGCGACGGCCACCACCACACCGACTTCGACGGGCCGGGCGCGCCCGCGTTCGACCCGGCCGCGCCCGGCTTCCTCGGCGTGCCCGTGCGCGTGCGCGGGGAGGTGTTCGGCAACCTCTACCTGAGCGACAAGGAGGACGGCGCCGACTTCACCCGCGCCGACCGCGAGGTCGTGGTGGCGGTCGCCGCGGCGGCGGGCATCGCGATCGAGAACGCGCGCCTCTACGAGCGGTCGCGGCAGCGCGAGGTGTGGCTGCGCGCGTCCAACGAGGTGACGAACGCGCTGCTCACCGGCACCCCCGACCGGGACGCGCTGCGCCTGGTCGCGGTGCGCGCCCGGCTGGCCGCGAACGGCGTCGACGCGTTGCTGGCGCTGCCCGACGGGCAGGGCGACCTGGCCGTGCGGGTCCGCGACGGCGAGCACCCCGCGATCGGCGTCGAGGTGGGTGGCGGCGCGGCGCGGGAGGTGTTCGACACCGGCACGGCCAAGGTGCTCGACGGGCTGCCCGGCGACGGCGACCGGGTCGGCCCGGTGGTGGCCGTGCCGCTCGCCGCGGGCGACCGGGTGCTGGGCGTGCTGATGGTGGCGCGGGCCCGTGACCAGCGGGCGTTCGACGTGTCGGACGTGGCCCTGGTCGAGTCGTTCGCCCGGCAGGCCGCGCTGATCCTGGAGTTCACCCGGGCCACCGGCGCGGGACGGCGGCTGGCCGTGCTGGAGGACCGCGACCGGATCGCCCGCGACCTGCACGACCTCGTCATCCAGCGGTTGTTCGGGCTCGGTCTGGGATTGCAGAGCCTGAACGGGCTGGTGGAGCAGCCGGTGGTGGCGCAGCGGCTGGCGGAGTTCGTCACCGAGGTCGACCAGACGATCCGGGAGATCCGGCGCACCATCTTCTCGTTGCAGGAGCCCGCGGCGGGCACGGCCGACCTGCGGGCGCGGCTGCTGAAGGTCGTGCAGGAGTCGACCAGGCTGCTCGGCTTCGAGCCGGCGCTCGCCCTGGACGGCCCGCTCGACTCCGTCGTGCCCGACCACGTCCGGCCGGACCTGCTGGCCACGCTGCGCGAGGCGCTGGCCAACACCGCCCGGCACGCGTCGGCGCGGAAGGTCGACGTGGCGGTCGAGGTGGACCGCGCGGCGACGGTGCTGCGGCTGGTCGTGCGCGACGACGGGGACGGGTTGCCGCCCCGCCGCGGCCGGGGTGCGGGCGGGTTGGCGAACATGGCGGCGCGGGCCGCCCGGTGGAACGGTTCGTGCGAGGTCGAGTCGGTCGAGGGCGAGGGCGAGGGCGGGGGCGGGGGCGTGACGGTGACGTGGTCCGTGCCGCTGGTGCCGGGACAGGGAGGGACATGACCATCTCGGTGCTGCTCGTGGACGACCACGAGATCGTGCGGCGGGGCCTGCACCAGCTGCTGGCCGTGGAAGCCGACATCGAGGTCGTCGGCGAGGCGGCGAGCGCGGCGGAGGCCGTGTCCGCGGCGGGCGCGCACCGGCCCGACGTGGCGGTGATCGACGTGCGGCTGCCGGACGGGGACGGGGTCACGGTGTGCCGGGAGATTCGTTCGACGGTCCAGCCGCCGCCCGCGTGCCTGATGCTGACGTCGTACTCCGACGACGAGGCGCTGTTCGGCGCGATCATGGCGGGCGCGGCCGGGTACATGCTCAAGCAGGTGTCCGGCAACGACCTGGTGGCCGCGATCCGCACGCTGGCCGCGGGCGGGTCGCTGCTGCACGCCGACGTGACCGCGACCGTGCTGCAACGGCTGCGCGGCGGGCCGGTCGAGGACCCGCGCTACGCGGCGCTGAGCCCGCAGGAGCGGCGCATCCTCGACCTGATCGCCGAGGGCCTGACCAACCGGCAGATCGCGACGCGGCTGTTCCTGGCGGAGAAGACGGTCAAGAACTACGTCTCCTCGCTGCTGCACAAGCTCGGGTTCGACCGGCGCACGGAGGCCGGCGTCTACGCCGCCCGCAGGCGGCAGGCCGGCGGCGGGGCCTGGTAGGCCGGCCGGTGTGACAGGGCTCGGCGCGGCGGGGCGTGGTTCGGCGGGTACCGCGGTCGTGGGTGCGGTGGTCGGGTGCGGTGAGGCAGCCCGCGTGGGTGGAGCCGCCGGGGCTGCCGCCTGAGGGTGGCAGCCCCGGCGTGCCGTCACAGCGGCCAGCCGACCAGCGGTCGCGTGGACGCGGCGGTGGGGGCGGTCGGGTCGGGCAGCGGCAGGCCCGGGCAGGTCAGGTCGCCCGGCGGCACCACGCCGTCCACGAGGAACGACTCCACGACGTCGTCCACGCACGCGTTGCCGAAGCCGTAGATGCCGTGGTCGCCCTCGTCGGTCACGGTGAGCAGCCGCGAGCCCGCGAAGTTGCGGTGCGTGCGCTGCGCGCCTTCCAGCGGCGTGGCCGGGTCGCGCACCGACTGCACCATCAGCACCGGCGGCACGCCCCGGCCGGTCGGCGTCCTCAGCTCGAGCCTCGGCCGGTCCCAGGACGCGCACGGCGCGAGGATCTGGTAGTAGCCGAACAGCGGGAACTGCCTGCCCAGCCGCTCGGCCTCGGCGGCCATCGTGACGCGGTTGTGCCGGAACCTCGTGTCGTTGCACGTGATGGCGTAGAGGGTGGCGTTGGACGCGTCGGGGTACCGGGTCAGCGCCGCCGGGACCTCGGTCTGCGCCGTGACGCCGGTCGCGACCTGGCTGAGCCACGCGAGGGCGGCCGCGGCGTCCGGGAACGCGTGCTTGTCGTACTGGGCCCGGACCAGCACGAGGTCGAGCCGGACGCCGTCGACCACGGACCCGTCGTCCAGCGTCAGCGGGTTCGCGGCCAGCTTCGCGCGGGTCGTCTCGTAGACCCGGCGGACCTGCTCCCCGGTCGTGCCCAGGCGGTAGAGGCCGTCGTACCTGGCCACCCACGGCAGGAAGTCGGTGCGGAACCGCCGCTCGAAGCCGTGGCCGAAGTCGTCGAAGACGTCCTGGAACGTGGTGGTGAAGTCGGCGTTCGAGTCGAGCACGAACTTGTCCACCCGGTCCGGGAAGTAGGTCGCGTAGTACGCGCCCATCCACGTGCCGCCCGAGTACCCGATCCAGTTGATCTTCTCCCGGCCCAGCAGGTGGCGCAGGAGGTCGAGGTCGCGGACGGTCTGCTCGGTGTTCACGACCTTGCCGAATTCACCCGAACGGGCCTGGCAGGCGGTGGCCTGCAACTCGGCGGCGTCGTACAGCAGGTTGGTGTTGGCCCGGCTGCGGTCGCGCGGGTCGGTCACGGCCAGCCAGTCCAGCCCGCCGCAGGTGACGTTGGTGCTCGCGCCCGTGCCGCGCGGGTCGATGCCGATGATCTCCAGGGCGTCGACCAGCTTGGTCCGGCCGGTGTAGACCAGGGGCAGCGCGCGGCCGGGCGCGCCGGGACCGCCCGGGTTGGTCAGCACCGAGCCCCTGGCCTCGCCCCCACGAGCCTTGAGCCTGCTCACCGCGATGGTGATGGTCCGGCCGTCGGCGGGCGTGCGCCAGTCGAACGGCGACCGGAACGTGCCGCACTCCAGTCCCTCGATGTCGGCGCACGGCGCCCAGGTGATGGTCTGATCCGTGACGGACCGGTCCGGCCGCGGCTCGGGCTGGGCCTGCGCGTACGTCGGCAGCGCGGCGGCGAGCAGTGCGGCGGACACGACGACAGCGACTCTTCCTCGCATGGGTTCCCCCTCCGGTCGAGGCCTCCACTCCACCGCGCACGTAGGCTGGCGGCAACCGCAGAAAGGCCCTGTTCGGGTCTGCGAAAGACTTAGGCCACTCGGGCTCGGAGGAAAGTAAGGTCGCTGGGGTGGGGATTTTCCGGAGGAAGCGGCCTGCCGCGGTCGCCCGTGAGGTGGTGCGGGACCACACCTACGACGACGCGATCCTGGACATCGCGGCGGAGGAGATGGACGCGGGCCACCTGAGGGCGGCGACCACGGTGCTCGCGGAGTGCCGTGACGAGCCCGAGGTGCGGGCGATGCGGGCGGAGGTGCTCGGCGAGCACGCCATCGGCCACGCCGACGAGCTGCTGGAGCTGGCGAAGGGCAACACCGACCCCGACCTGTGGTTGCTGGCCGGCACCGCGTTCATCCGGGAGGCGTGGGCGATCCGCGGCTCGGGTCGGGCGGACGCCGTCGGCAAGGACCGGTTCAAGGTCTTCTTCGGCACCCTCCGCAAGGCCGTCGGGCCGCTGCACGAGGCCGCGAAGCTCCTGCCGCGGGACGCCGTGCCGTGGGCCCAGCTCCAGACGGCCGGGCTCGGGTTGCAGGTCGACCGGGACCAGAAGGACGAGGTGTGGCGGGAGATCGTGGCGCGGTGCGCGACGCTGTACCCGGCGCACTGGACCCGGTTGCAGATCCTGGCCGGCAAGTGGGGCGGCTCGGCCGAGGAGATGATGGCGTTCGCGCACGGCAGCGTCGACGCCGCGCCGCCCGGCGACCCGGTGGTGGCCATGCTGCCGCTGGCGCACTTCGAGATCTTCCTGGAGCAGTTCGAGGACGCCGTGCAGTCCCGGTCCGCGTTGAAGATCGCGACGTTGAAGATGCGCTACTTCAGCCGGCACCGCGACGAGATCGCCACGGCGGCCGACAAGTGGGACTCGACGCCCACCAAGCCCCACCCGCGGGCCCTCCAGGCGCACAACCTGTTCGCCGCCGCGTTCGCCCTGGCCGACGACGCGCCGCGCGCGAAGCGCCACCTGCTCGGCATGCGCGACCACGTGCACGAGGTGCCCTGGGCGTACGTCGCCTACCTGGCGGACGACCTGGAGAAGGAGTACTCGGAGCTGGCCAACAAGTACCTGTGACGGCGGGTGGCCGGGTCGCGCCCGGCCACCGCGCGACGTCAGCAGCTCTGCTTGTAGAAGTACTTCGAGTTGGCCTCCATGTCGGCCTTGGTCAGCGCGACCAGGTCCGTCTCGACGTCGCGTTCCACGGGCTTGCCCTCCAGCGCCGCCACGGCCTGCTCGACGCCCGTCCGGCCGATCGTCGCCGGGTCCTGCGCGATCAGGGCCTGCACGGCGCCGGCCCGCAGGTCTTCCACCTGTTTCGGTGACGCGTCGAACCCGACCAGGTTCACCACACCGGTCTTGCCGGCGTTGCGCAACCCGGTCGCCGCGCCCTCGCCGGTGTTCAGGTTGGTCGCGAACACGCCGATCAGGTCCGGGTTGGCCGACAGCGTGGCGGTCACCTTGGACGCCGCCTGGTCGGGCTCGTTGTCGGTGTACTGCTGCCCGACGTACTTCAGGTTCGGGTGCTTCCCGATCTCCTCCTCGAACCCGGCGGCCCGCGCGTCCGTGGTCGACGTGCCCGCCTTCGTGTTCAGCACCAGCACCGAACCGGGCTTGTCGCCGACCAGCCCGGCCAGCGTCCGAGCCGCCAGCCGCCCGCCCTGCTCGTTGTCGGACGAGATCGTGGAGGACGCGATCGACGTGTCCTCCAGCTTGGTGTCGACCTCCACCACCTTGATCCCGGCGTCCTTGAGCTGCCGCATCGGCCCGGCCAGGGCCTTGTCGTCGGTCGGCGCGATGAGCACCGCGCCCGGCTTGTTCGCCAGCACGCCCGTCACGATCGGGGTCTGCAACGTGGCGTCGAACTTCGCCGGGGCCTGCACGTCGACCTCGTAGCCGGCCGCCGAGGCGGCCTCGCGGAAACCGCACTCCATCGAGATGTAGAACGGCTCCGCCGCCACGCCGGGGATCAGCACCATCTTCTTCGCGTCACCCGTGCCGCCGGTGTCGCCGATCTGCCCACCACCACCGCACGCGGTGAGCAATAAAGCCGTTGAGACAAGAGCAACCGTCGTCCTTGACATGTTCTCCCTCTCTTTAGCGCTTGTCGCGAGCCCTCCTGCGTGACTGGTCGAACCACACGGCCGCCACCAGGACCAGCGCCACCGCGATCGGCTGCCAGTACACGTTCACGCCGACGATCACGAACCCCTTGCGCAGCACGGCCGGGACGAACACGCCGAGCACCGTGCCCACGACCGACCCCGCGCCGCCGAACAGGCTGGTGCCGCCCAGCACCACGGCGGCGATGGCGTTGAGGTTGTCGGTGTCGTGCCCGGTGATCGACGCGACCCGGAAGTACGCCAGCGCCATGAACCCCGCCAGCCCGGCCAGCACGCCCGCGAGCAGGTACACCGTCACCAGGTGCCGGGTCACCGGGATGCCCGCGCGCCGGGCCGCCTCCTCGTTCGACCCGATGGCGTACGTGTGCCGCCCGAACGCCGTCGTGCCCAGCACCAGCGCGCCCACGGCCGTCACCGCCGCGGCCACCAGCACCAGGTTCGGCACCCCGAACCACGTCCCGGTGCCCAGGGTGTCGCCGAGCACGTCCGGCACGCCGGCCACGTTCGAGCCGTGGGAGATCAGCTGCCCCGCGCCGAGCGCCGCGCCGAACGACCCGAGCGTCACGATCAGCGGCGGTAGGCCGGCGCGGGCGATCAGCAGCCCGTTCAGCAGGCCCCACGCCGCGCCGGACGCCACGGCCACCAGCAGGCCGACGAACACCACACCCCACCCGGCGGTGGTGGCGTTGCCGTCGTGCAGGGCGTTCATGGTCATGGCCGACGTGACGCCGGAGAACACCAGCACCGAGCCCACGGACAGGTCGATCCCGGCGGTGACGATCACGTACGTCATGCCGACCGCCAGCACCAGCAGCACCGACGTCTCGACCAACGTGGTCTGCAACGTGAACACGGTCAGCACGGCGTCCGGCCGCAACGCGCCGAACACCGCGATCAGCACCAGCAGCACCACCGCGATCCCGAGGGTGTTCGCGCCCGTCACCCGTCGCAGACCGGCGCGGGCCGTCACGAATCCCCCTGGGACAGCGCGCCGGTCATCGCGCCGACCAGCTCCTCGACGGTGGTCGACGCGGCGTCGAACCGCGCCACCCGCCGCCCCAGCCGCAGCACCTCGACCCGGTCGGCCACGGCCAGCACCTCGGGCATGTTGTGGCTGATCAGCACCACCGCCATGCCCTGGTCGCGGACCCGCCTGATCACGTCGAGCACCCGCTTGCGCTGCACCACGCCCAATGCGGCGGTGGGCTCGTCCATGAACACCACGCGGCTCGCCCACACCACCGACCGCGCCACGGCCACGCTCTGCCGCTGCCCGCCGGACAGCTGCCCGATCGGCACGTCCACGTCCGGCAGCGACACCCCGAGGTCGTCGAACGAGGCGACCGCGCGCCGCCGCATCTCCCGCTTGTCCAGCACGCCGAGCCGGCCGAGCAGCCCGCGCCGGCGCAGCTCCCGCCCCAGGAACAGGTTCGCCGCCGGGTCGAGGTCCGGCGCCACCGCCAGGTCCTGGTACACGGTCTCGATGCCGAGCGACCGGGCGGCCACCGGCGAGTCCAGCACGACCGGCGCGCCGTCGAGCGAGATCGTGCCCGAGTCCGGCCGCTCCACCCCGGACAGGCACTTCACCAGCGTCGACTTGCCCGCGCCGTTGTCGCCGACCAGCGCGACGACCTCGCCCGCGCGCACCGTGAACGACGCGCCGCGCAGCGCTTCCACACTCCCGTAGTGCTTCACCAACTCCCGTGCGTCCAGCAGGGGTAACGCCATGTCTCAGCTCCCGAGGCTCGACACCGATGGCGGCCTGCACCGGATGGCGACGACGTCGCCGGTCACCACGACCTCACCCGCCGCGTGCGGCACGACCACCGTGCTGCCCCGGTGCACCGCGACGGGACCGAGCGTGCCGGCGCCTTCCAGCACCGCGTAGACGCCGAACGAGGGCTCCAGCGCCGCCGTGCCGGAGACGTGCAGCCGGTCGGCGCGGAAGAACGGGTCGGCCTGCGCGTCGAACAGGTTCACCGACGCGCCGGTCAGCGCCCGCGTCCGCCGCACGAGGTCGTCGGGGGACTGGGCGCGGCGCTCCACGCAGTCCAGCACCTTGTCGTAGCCGAGCCCGAGGTGCCCGGCCTCGGCGTCGGCCAGGAAACCCCGCCACTCCAACGTGACGGAGAAGTCCGTCGGCTGCTGGAGCTCGACGATGAACACGCCCTCGCCGATGGCGTGCGGCACGCCCGCGGGCACGAACACCGTGTCACCCGGCGACACCCCGACCGGGTTGAGCGCGCCGAGCATCGCCGACGAGTCCTGTGTGGACACCCACTCGGCGACGACGGCGGCGGGCACGTCCTCGCGGAACCCGAGGTACACCGTCGGTTCCGGGCCGAACGTGCCGATCACGACCCACGCCTCGGTCTTCCCGTGCCGGCAGCCCAGGTGCGTCGAGGCGAACTCGTTCGACGGGTGGCAGTGCACCGGGAGCCGCTGCCCGGCGTCGAGCAGCTTCACGAGCAGCGCCGTGTCGGCGCCGAAGCCGGCCACGTGCTCCTCGCCCAGCCACGACACCGGATCGGCCGCCACCGCGTCCCGCAGCCACCGCCCGTCCGGGAGGCGGGACAGCCCGGCCTCGTCCTTGCCGAACTGCGTGGTGGTCGACGCGACCCAGTCCTCCGGTCCCCGGTCCGCGTCGGCCTGGCTCCGGAACGCCGCGATCGCCGCACCGCCCCGGTAGAACTGCGAGGGCTGGTTGGCCTCCAGCGCGACGGGCTCGTTGTCGGAACTCATGCGGGAACCTCTCCTGATCCACGGGCCACCAACCGGACCGGCAGGACGACGCGGCGCGGCGGGGAGCCGTCGCCGTCCAGCCGGGCGAAGAGCAGGTCCGCCGCTGCCTTGCCGAGCGCGCTCGCGTCGTGCGCGATCACGGTCACCGGCGGCGACAGCAGGTCGGCCAGCTCGAAGTCGTCGAAGCCCACGAGCGCCGGTCGTTCCGCCGCGCCGGCGAGCGCGCGGACGGCGTGCACGGTGATCCGGTTGTTGCCGGTCACGACGGCGGTGGCGGGCTCGGCGGCGTTCCGCAAGCCCCACAACGCCTTGCGCACCGACTCCTCGTCGTGCGGGCCCATGACGACCAGCGACTCGTGGTAGCCGATGCCGGCCCGCACGCAGCCCTCGCGGTAGCCGCGCAGGCGCTCGTTGGCGGTGAAGATGTCCGGCGCGTCGCCGAGGAACGCGATCCGCCGGTGCCCGAACGACGCCAGGTGCGCGACCGCCTCGACGGTGCCGCCGATGTTGTCCACCAGCACGGTGTCCGCCACGACGTCGCCCGCCGGCCGGTCGAGGAACACGACGGGCGTGCCCGCCCGCATCTCGGGCACCAGGTACCCGTGCTGCAGCCCGGCGGGCACGATCAGCAGCCCGTCCACCCGCCGCGAGCAGAACTCCAGCGACAGCTCGCGTTCCCGCGCCGGGTCCTCATCGGACGATCCCGTGATGACCTGCCTGCCGCGCAGCCGCGCGATCTCCTCGACGGCGCGCGTGACGCCCGAGTAGAACGGGTTGCCGACGTCCTCCAGCACGAGGCCGATGGTGCCCGTCGACGAGCCGCGCCGCAGGTTGCGGGCGCTGAGGTTGCGCCGGAAGCCGAGCTGGTCGATCGCCGCGAGCACCCGCTCGGCCGTCGCCGGGTGCACGCCTGCCTCGTCGTTCACCACGCGCGAGACGGTCTTGATGCTGACGCCCGCCAGCCGCGCCACGTCGTTCATCGTGGCGCGCCGAACCTTGCGGGCGCCTGCCTGCGCGCCGTTCGGGGACAACGTTGTCATAGTGGCCGAATCACACACCGCGCGTTCACAGATGTCAACGGTCGCACCTGTCTCGAACCGATGGTCGCGCCTGTCTCGAACCGGACAACCCCGCGTTGCGGGGGTTGACGCGCCCCCGGCACTCTCCGTGGGTATGCGAACACGGACTGGTCGTAGACAGCGTTGTCACGTCGGGCGGGCAAGCAGATCCGGTCCGTGACCTGCCCGCGTCAGTGACCGGCGGGACGCTGCACGTGTTCGCCGTCGCGGTCGGCTGACCGCGGTGATCGGGCCTTTCGCCGCGGGCCGGGGCGGTTATGGTGGGTCGTGTGACGGCAACGGCCAGCCCCGATCCCGTCGAGTCGGTGAACACGTTCATCGGCACCAAGGACGACGGGAACACGTTCCCGGGCGCGTCGATGCCGTTCGGCATGGCGCACTCCAGCCCAATCGGCTCGCACTACGCGGGCTACCGCTACGACGACCCGGTGATCCGCGGGTTCGGCCACTTCTTCCTGTCCGGCGCGGGCTGCTCGGAGCAGGGCGGGCTGGTGTCGGTCCTGCCGACCACGGGCCTGCCGCGCACGTTCGACCACCGCTCCTACGGCTCGGCGTACACGCACGACGGCGAGGTGGGCAAGCCCGGCTACTACCGCGTCGCGCTGGCGTCCGGCATCACGGTGGAGACGACGGCGACGACCCGTGCCGGGGTGGAGCGGTTCACGTTCCCGCCCGGCGTGACGCCGCACGTGCTGGTCAACGTGGGCCAGGCGAACGACGGCGAGCCGGTGTTCGCGAGCAGCGTCCGGGTGGTGGACGACCGCACGCTCGCCGGAACCGTGGTGGCGCAGGCGTTCTGCGGCGGCAAGGCGTACACCACGTACTTCACGACCACGTTCGACCGGCCGTTCCGGCGGACCGGCAACTGGGGCGGCGCGGACGGCGGCGCGGGCCTGCGCGGCCAGTGGGTGGCGTTCGACGGCGCCGGTCCCGTCACCGCCGCCACCGCGATCTCGCACGTGGACGCGGAAGGCGCGACGAGGAACCTCGGCGAGGCGAGGGGCAGGTCGTTCGACGACCTCCGTGCGGCGGCGCAGCGGGCGTGGCGCGACGAGCTGTCGTGCGTCGAGGTCGACACGGCCGACGCGACCGACCGCACGGTCTTCTACACCGCGCTCTACCACGTGCTGTTGCAGCCGTTGACGGGCAACGACGTCGACGGCCGGTACCTCGGGTTCGACAACCGGGTGCACGTCGCCGACGGCTGGACGTACCACGAGTTCTACTCGCTGTGGGACACCTACCGCGCGCACAACCAACTGCTGGCGCTGCTGCGCCCGGCGCGCGCCAGGGACATCGCGCGGTCCGTGCTGGCGATCCACGAGCAGGGCGGCTGGCTGCCGCGGTGGGCGTACGCCAACCAGGAGACGAACACGATGACCGGCGACCCGGTCACCCCGTTCCTGGTCGACCTGTGGCGGTTCGGCGCGCTGGAGGGCTTCGAGGAGCAGGCGTACCGGGCGCTGTGGCAGAACGCCACGTCGGTGCCGCCCGCGTCGTCGCCGTTCGAGGGGCGCGTCGGCAACCCGTCGTACCTGGCGCACGGTTTCGTGCAGTACGACAAGAACTTCCCCAAGAAGGGCCAGGACGTCGACCCGCACCACGGCGCGTCGGCGACCATGGAGTACGCGCTGGCCGACAGCTCGCTGTCGATCATGGCGGAAGCGTTGGGGCACAAGGAGGACGCGGAAGCGCTGCGCCGCCGCGGCCGGAACTACCGGGTCCTGTGGGACGCCGCGGTGGCGGACCGCGGCTTCACCGGGTTCCCGCGGCCGAAGGTGGCGGGCGGACGGTGGCTGGACCCGTTCAGCCCGCAGGGCCAGGACGGCTTCCACGAGGGCACGGCGTGGCAGTACCAGTGGCTGGTGCCGCAGGACGTGCCCGGCCTGGTGGAGCTGCAGGGCGGCCGGGAGGCGTCCCTGGCCCGGCTGGACGACTTCTTCGCCTACCCGGACCTGGTGGCCGACCCGGCGCGCGTGGTCCGAGAGAAGTGGGTCGTCGGGCCGTACAACTACTACAACCAGTTCCGGTACAACCCGAACAACGAGCCGGACCTGCACGTGCCGTGGGTGTACGCGCTGGTGGGGCAGCCGTGGAAGACGTCGGCCGTGGTGCGGGCGGCGCAGACGTTGTTCGTGGACGCGCCCAACGGCGTGACCGGCAACGACGACCTCGGGCAGATGTCGGCGTGGTACGTGTGCGGCGCGCTCGGCCTGTACCCCGTGACACCGGGCACCGGCCGGTTCGTGCTCAACGCGCCCCGGTTCGCCCGCGCGGTGATCCACCTGGAGAACGGCCGTGACGTCACCATCACCGCGGCCGGCGCCGACCCGTCCACGCTGCAGTACGTGCGCGCGCTCGACGTCGCCGGAGAGCCGTGGGACAAGGTGGACCTCGACGTGGAGCGGCTGCGTGCCGGCGTGCACCTCGACTACCGCCTGACCGCCGACCCGGAGGAGGCGACGTGGGGCACGGGCCCGGACGCCACGCCGCCGGCGCCCTGCGCGGGACCGTGACCGGGCGGTGTTCCACGGCCGGACCGGGCGGTGAGCCACCCGTCGTAACCGCGGCCACGCGCAGAGCGACCGCGCGATCAGCCGAAAGTCGTGACCGGTGTCGACTTCGGTCGCGCCTTGGCCGAAGCGCCACCGCCGGACCACGGCCCCCATTACCGTCCAGCCATGACAGGGGCACGCATACCGGCCGTCGTGGTGGCGGACATCCGCAAGAACTACGGCGAGCTGAAGGCCGTCGACGGGGTCTCGTTCACCGTCGCCGAGGGGGAGTTCTTCGGCATCCTGGGGCCGAACGGCGCGGGCAAGACCACCACGCTGGAGATCGTCGAGGGCCTGCGCAAGGCCGACGGCGGCCGGGTGACGTTGCTGGGCGAGCCGCCGTGGCCGCGCAACCCGAAGTTGCTGCCCCGGATCGGCGTGCAGCTCCAGGCGTCCAGCTTCTTCGAGAAGCTGACCGCGCGGGAGCAGCTCCAGACGTTCGGCTCCCTGTACGGCGTGAGCCGGGCCAAGGCCGACGAGATGCTGGAACTCGTCGGCCTCGCCGACAAGGCCGACGTGCAGGAGAACAAGCTGTCCGGCGGCCAGCGCCAGCGCCTGTCGATCGCGTGCGCGCTCGTGCACGACCCCGACCTGGTGTTCCTGGACGAGCCGACCGCCGCGCTCGACCCGCAGGCCCGCCGCAACCTGTGGGACGTGCTGCGCGCCATCCAGGCCAGGGGCAAGACGATCGTCTACACCACGCACTACCTGGACGAGGCCGAGATCCTGTGCGACCGGGTGGCCATCATGGACCGGGGGAGGATCCTCGCCATGGACGCGCCCGCGACGCTCGTCCGCGGCCTCGACGCGCCCACGCACGTGGTGCTGCAGAAGGGCGTGCTGACCCGTGAGGCGGCCCGTGCCATCACCGGCGTCGAGGACGCCCACGAGGACGAGGTCTCGCTGACCATCTCCACCCGCAAGCCCGCGCCGGTCCTCTCGGCGCTCGCCGAGCGCGGCACCTTGGACGGCCTCCAGGTGCGCACGGCCACGTTGGAGGACGTCTTCCTCGACCTGACCGGACGGGAGTACCGGGCATGACCGCGTTCAAGAGCCTGTCGGCCGCCATGGTCAAGGGCTTCGTGCGCGACAAGATGGCGTTGTTCTTCACCTTCCTCTTCCCGCTGATGTTCCTGGTCGTGTTCGGCCTGCTGTTCAGCGACTCCGGCAGCGACAAGACGAAGATCGGCGTCGTCGGCGACGGCCCCGTGCTCGCCGCGCTGGAGCGGACCGGCGCGCTGGAGCTGGAGGAGCACGACGACGCGGCCGCCGCGCGGCAGAAGGTGAACGACGGCGACCTGCCCGCCGTCGTGGTGCTGGACGGCGACCGGATCGACGTGACGTTCGCGGCCAGCGACCAGGTCGCCGCGGGGACGGTGATCGGCATCGTGAGCGGTGTCGTCGACAAGATCAACCTCGCCGAGGCGGGCGTGCCGCCGCGCTTCACCGTGGACGCCAAGCCGGTCGAGGACGCGTCGCTCAAGCCCATCCAGTACCTGACGCCCGGCATCCTGTCGTGGGCGATCTCGATCTCCGGCGTGTTCGGCGCGGCGCTGACCATGGTGTCGTGGCGCAAGAAGCAGGTGCTGCGGCGCATCCGCCTCGCGCCCGTCAGCACGACGAGCGTCCTCAGCTCGCGGATCGTCGTGAGCGTCGGCACCGCGCTGGCGCAGGGCGTGATGTTCGTCGCGGTCGCGTCGCTGCCGCTGTTCGGCCTCCGGCTGACCGGCCAGTGGTACCTCGCGCTCCCGCTGCTCGTGCTCGGCACCGTCGCGTTCTTCGCGATCGGCATGCTGGTCGGCGCGTTCTGCAAGACCGAGGAGGCCGCGTCCGGTGCGGCGAACATCATCATCCTGCCCATGGCGTTCCTGTCCGGCACGTTCTTCCCGATGGAGAACGCGCCCGGCTGGCTCCAGGCGGTGTCCAACGTGTTCCCGTTGCGGCACATGAACGACGGCATGCTGGACGTCCTGGTGCGCGGCAAGGGGGTCGAGGCGCTGCTGCTGCCGTCCGCCGTGCTGGTCGGCTTCACCCTCGTGGTCGGGTTCGTCGCGGCCAGGGTCTTCCGCTGGGAGGACTGACCGGGGGCCGACGGAGTGGTGAGCGTGCTCACTGCGCACAATGGGTGGCATGCTCACCAGCCCCGTCGGCCGCTTCCGCCTCCTCGCGCTCGCCGAGGCGGTGTCCTGGGCAGGCCTGTTGATCGGCATGTTCTTCAAGTACGTGGTGGTCGGCAACGAGATCGGCGTGAAGATCTTCGGTCCGATCCACGGCGCGATCTTCGTCGGCTACGTCCTGGTGACGTTGATGCTGGCGCAGCGCTGGGACCGCCGGACGCTGGTCCTCGGCCTGGTCGCGAGCATCCCGCCGTTCGGCACGGTCGTGTTCGAGCGCTGGGCCAACCGCACCGGCCGGCTGACCGAGGCCCCGTCGGCTCAGACCTCGAAGGACTGAGCGCGCGCCGGTTCCGCCTCCGGGTTGCCCAGGTGGTAGACCCGCTCGCTCGGCTCGACGTGGTCCAGGAACTCCTGGTACACCCGCGCGCCGACGAGGTGTGACGCCGGCCGGGCGTGCCGCAGCGCGCTCGCCGGGTCGTTCTCAACGACCCGCTCGACGACCTCGGCGTCCGGCAGCCGGCAGTCGACGCGGGGCGCGTCGGCCGGCAGCACCCGTCCCGGCTCGGCCGCGCGCACCGCGGGCGCCAGGTCCGGGTCGGCCGACCGGGTCAGCCCGCCGTCCGGCACGCGCTCGGCCTCCACCTGGTACGTCACCACGCCGTCACGCGTGCCGGACGTGGCGGTCGCGACCAGCCGCAGCACGCTCGTCGGCACGCCCAGCACGCGGTCCAGGTGCGCGGTCACGGGCTCGACGTCGTTCCACCACGGGCTGTCCACGGCGAACGGCTCGGCCTCGCCCGCGTACCGGCCGCCGACCGTCACCAGCGCCCTGATCTCCCGCACACGTGCAGGGTGGCCGCGCGGCCGTCGCGTGTCGACCGGATTTGCCCCGGCCCACCGTCGTGGGGGGTCGGTCCCGACCTCGGCCGGCGCTGGCCCGGTCCGCTCAGCCCTTGTCCGGTCCGCTCAGCCCTTGTCCGGTCCGCTCAGCCCTTGTCCGCGCCGCTCAGCCCCGGGCGGTCCCGGTCAGTCCTCGAAGTCGCCGACCGCGCGGCGGACCTTCGCCAGCAGGTCGGTCAGCTGCTCGGTCTGCCGGTCCGTCAGCCCGCGCAACCCGAACTCGACGCTCGTCACCGCCTCGGTCGCCGCCTCGCGGCGGGCGTGCCCGGCTTCGGTGATCTCGACGAGCGTGGTGCGGCGGTCCGTGGGGTGCGGGTTGCGGCGCACGAGCCCGTCGGCTTCCAACCGGTCCACGATGTTCGTGACGCTCGTCGGGTGCAGCTGGAGGCGTTCGCCCATGACCCGCATCGGCAGGCTGCCGGTGCGGGCGAAGGTCAACAGCACCAGCGCCTCGAACCGCGCGAACGTCAGGCCGTGCGGTTTGAGGGCGGCGTCCACGGCGGACTGGATGATCTGCTGTACTCGCATGACGCTCGTGACCGCCGCCATCGCCGTCGACGGTCCGATCCGCTTCTCCCACAGCTCGGCGGCGCGCGCGATGGGGTCGAACGGCAGCGGCTGGGACGTCATGCCGCGAAGCTACCAGTGGGTACCCGTCCATCAGGAGGCAGCAGTGCTCGTCGCGTTCAGTGTCAGCCCGCTCGGCGGGGAGTCCGACGGGGTGGCGGCGGCCGTCGCGGAGGCGGTGCGCGTGGTCCGCGAGTCGGGCCTGCCCAACGAGACCAACGCCATGTTCACGCTGGTCGAGGGCGAGTGGGACGAGGTGATGGCGGTGGTGAAGAAGGCGACGGAGGTCGTCCAGGCCACCGCGCCGCGGGTGAGCCTCGTGCTCAAGGCCGACATCCGGCCCGGCTGGACGGGCCAGCTCACGGCCAAGGTGGAGCGCGTCGAGCGCCACCTCGCGGGCGAGGCCTGACATTTAGTAGGACGTCCTACTAAATTGGGAGTCATGACGACGCCCCGAGAGCTCTGGCTGCGCTTCGAGACCTACCACGACGTCACCTACTTCTCCCCGGAGTCCCGAGCGGTCACCGACGCGCTCGGCTGCAAGGGCGGCTGGATGGGCTACTTCGCCCAGCGCGCCGCCCCGCTCGGCGCGGCGTCCCCGGAGGTCGTGACGGCCGCGTTCTTCAGCTTCCACCCGCGGCGGGTGGCCCGCGCCCTGCCCGACGCGTGGGACGTCGCCAGCCCTGCCCGCTTCCTCGACGCCCGCCTCGAAGGCGCCGACCGGGCGTTGCGCCGGATGCTGGAGACCGTGGACGTCGCCGAAGCCGCCGACCTCGCCTGCCAGGCCGCCGAGGCGGCGCCCACGGCGGGCCGCGTGCTGGGCGCCGCCAACCGGGCCCTGCCCACGCCCGACGAGCCGCACCTGGCGTTGTGGCAGGCGTGCACCACGCTGCGCGAGTCGCGGGGTGACGGCCACGTCGCCGCCCTGGTCGCCGCCGACCTCGGCCCGTGCGAGGCGTTGGTGCTGTTCGGCGCGGACAAGGGCCTCGAAGCCGAGTACCTGCGGTCCGCGCGGGGCTGGTCGGAGGACGAGTGGCGGGACGCCGAAGCGGCGCTGGCCGAGCGCGGCCTGTTCGACGGCGGCCTCACCCCCGCCGGCCGTGAGCTGCGCGCCGACGTGGAGCGCCGCACCGACGAGGCCGCCGCGCTGCCGTGGCAGGCCCTCGGCGAGGCGGGCACCGCCCGGTTCGTGGAGCTCATGACCCCGATCGCCCTCCGCCTGGGGCGCCTGAACGAGGCCATGCGGACCAACCCGATGGCGATCGACCCGGTCGGGGAACTCCCCGGCTAGCCGCGCGCGGCCCGCGGCCCGACTCGTGTCAGGATGGAAGCGTGACAAGGCCAGACCCCCGAAAGACCGCCGCACTGTCCGCCGCGCTGTCCGGGGCGGTCGACCTCGGCGCGCTGAAGGCCCGAGCCGACGCCGCGAGGCAGCGAGGCACCAGCCCACCCCCGTCGGCCGCGTCCGGCGCGGCGGGTTCGGACGCCGGTCCGAGCCCGTGGGTGCTGGACGTCACCGAGGCGACGTTCCAGTCGGTCGTCGAGCGTTCCCTGGAGATCCCGGTCGTGGTCGAGCTGACCGCGTCGTGGAGCCCCGAGGCGGGCCAGCTGTCGCCCGTGCTCGAACGCGCCGCCCGAGCGGGCGGTGGCACGTGGCTCCTCGCCCGGGTCGACCTCGACGCCAGCCCGCGCATCGGCCAGGTGTTCGGCGTGCAGTCCGTGCCGACCGTCGTGGCGATCGCCGGCGGCCAGCCCCTCGACGCGTTCGCCGGGCCGCTCCCGGAGGCCGAGTTCGGCCAGTGGATCACGCGCCTCCTCGACGCCCTGCGCGACCGCCTGCCCGGCATCCGGGCCGCCGAGGCCAACCGCGGCGCCCAGCCCGACGGCGAGCCCGTGGCCGAGCCCGAGGACCCGCGCTTCGCGGCCGCCGAGGACGCGTTCGAGCAGGGTGACTTCGCCGCCGCCGAGGCCGCGTACGAGGCCATCCTGGCCGCCGAGCCCGCCAACGCCGACGCGAAGGCGGCCCTGGCCCAGGTCCGCTTCACCGCGCGGGCCGAGGCCGTGCCGTCGGACGCCATCGCCAAGGCCGACGCCAACCCGGACGACGTGGACGCCCAACTGGCCGCCGCCGACCTCGAACTGGCGACCAACGACGTCGAGCAGGCGTTCAAGCGCCTGGTCGACACGGTCCGCAGGGTCTTCGGCGACGACCGCGACAAGGTCCGCGAACACCTCGTGGGCCTGTTCGAGCTGTTCCCGCCGGACGACGAGCGCGTGGCGAAGGCCAGGCGCAACCTCGCCAGCGCCCTCTACTGACCGACCGAGCCCCACGAGACCAAGCCCGACCCGCTCGACACGTCACAGGGGTCCCCCGCCCAGGGGGACCCCTGTTCTTCATTCTGCCGGCAGGGTCCGACAATTCCGCTCACGCCGAGGCCACCCACGGCACACCCGGGCAACCGCCCGCGCACCCTCAGACGCCGCTCACGTCACGCCCGCTGACGCGCCGGCCGGACGTCGACGCGGTGATCCGGTGACCGGCGACTCAGCGGCACAGCGGCGCACCGGCCCGGCGACACGGCGACCCGGTGGCGCACCGACCCAGCGGCGTGGCCGGGCTGACCGGGGGCGACCCCGCTGCGCTAAGCCGAGTACTTGCGCGTGCAGAGGCCCGAGCCCTCGAAGAAGCCGTCCCGGAACGCCTCCACGCGCGCGAAACCGGACGGCACCACGGTCCCGTTCACGTCCGCCGCGATCAGGCTCTTGTCGGCCAGCAACTCGGCCACGGCCTCGTCCAGGTCCCCGGACGACAGCCGCAGCGTCGCCCCGCTCTGCGTCGTGGTCCCGGCCCACGCCCCGGTCAGGCACGCCGTGCGCAGCCCGGCCGCCGGCCCTTCCAACGCGTACCCGGTCGCCTTCTGGATCGACAGCGCGAACCGCGACGCGATCTCGGCGAACGCGGCGAAGTCGCCGATCCCGCCCTTCTGCCCGCGCTTCGGCGGCGTGCCGATCTTCACCAGCTCGGTCATGTCGATGGCGATCGAGTTGGTCGCCGGGCAGTACGACGCGGGCGACGTCGCGGACGCGTCCGGGCACTCCGCCGACGAGTCCGTGAACGCCGGCGGCGTGGCGCCGGACTGCTTGTAGGCGTTCCTCAGGGACTCCTCCAGCAGCTCCAGCGACCGCTGGTCGTCCACCTTCAGGTTGCCCTTGCCGAGGCCGGTGTCCTGGTCGTCCGCGTCGAACTTCTGCTGCGTGATCCTCGCCTTGATCTCGGCCTCGTCGATCTGCGAGCACCGCTTCGGGTCGCCGTGGAAGCCGAACTGGAACGCCGCCACCCGGTCGAACGCGCTGCCGTGCGCGCCCTGCTTCTCGGCCGACGTGCCCGCCGCGTCCCGGATGAAGAACATCGTCGCGAGCACCTGGTTCAACCCGGGCCCGGTCGAGATGCGGAAGTGCTTCGACTTCCCCTCGGCCACCCACCGGAAGAAGTTGCCCGCGTAGCAGTCGGCCTGCTGCTCCTTGATGATCGACGGCGTGGCCTGCGTGACACCGCCCTCGGCGCCCAGCTTGTACTGGATCGCGTGACCCATCTCGTGCGCCAGCACGGTCACCACGGACATGGGCCCGAACGCGTCGTCCAGCATCGGCAGCAGCTCGCCGCGGTCCCACGCGATCGAGTCGTCCAACGAGCAGTAGAACGCGTTCGCCACGCCGGCGGTGTTGGTGCGGCAGATCTCGACGCCCTCGCCGTTGGAGTCGTACGACACGAGCCGCTTCACCGGCTCGAACTCCTTGCCCAGCCGGGCGGGCAGCTGCTCGGACCAGTACTCCTCGACGTCGGCGAGCGTGTTGATGGCCAGCCGGTCCATCTCGCCGCCGTCGCCGTTCTCCACCTGGAGGTCGGCGTCGGGCACGCCGGGCTTCGCGCCGCTCTCACCCGTGGTGATCTCCAGCCCGGCCACCTTGGTGACGTCGGGCCGCTCCGCGCGCCCCTGCCCGCTCACGACCTGGGTGCACCCGGTCAACGCCATCGCGGCGACGAGCGTCGCAGCCAACCAAGCCCGTCGAGCCATGCCCAAGCCCCATCCCGCGGTCCGTGCCGATCCAAGCCCGCACCCTACTTGGCCGGACCGCCGGTCCTACCCCAAACCGCAGGCTTCGGTGCCCTCCAGCACGCCGCCGCGGAACACCTCGACCCGCTTGAACCCCGGCCCGATGCTCGCCGAGCCCGTCGCGTCCCGCGCCGCGTAGTCGTACGCGAGGAGCACCTGCACGGCCTCGTCCAGGTCGCCGGGCGACAACCCGAACCCGCGCTGACGCGTGAACACCTCCCGCGTGTACGCGCCGGCCAGGCACAACGCGCCGGTCGCGGCCTCGTCGCCCTCGACGCCCTCGCCCACGGCGGCCATCGCGGCCAGCCCGTACCGGCTCGCGACCAGCACGCCCGTCGCGTAGTCGCCGATCTCGGCGTGCAGCTCGGGCAGGTCCTCCTCGACCTCGATCTCCACCGACTTGTCCGCCGGGCAGTACGCGACCGGCCCCTGGTCGCCGGAGCAGTCCGGCTCCTGCTCGGTGGGGGTGGCCTTCGGCTCGGACCACGTCTTGCCCGCCTGCGTGACCAGGCCCTTGAAGTACGTGTCGAGGTCCGGGGTGATCTCCTCCAGCATCTCGTCGAACGGCAGGTTGCCGCCTCGGTCCCGGTCGTCGGCGGACGTGAACGCCTGCTGGGTGAAGCCCCGGTTGTCCACGGACATGGCCGCGCAGAACTTCGTGCCCTGCTGGTAGCCGTCCTGGAACGCGGACACGCGGTCGAACGCGTTGCCGTGCGCGGACTGGTCGGTCGGCGACGTGCCGACCGGGTCGCGGAACGTGATCAGCGCGCCGAGCGCCGAGTCCAGCGTGTCGGAGCCGATGTCGAGGTGCTCGGACTTGCCGTCGTTCACCCACTTGACGAACGAGCCCGCGAAGCAGTCCGCCATGGCCTCGGTGAGGATCGTGGGGAACCGCTGCGGCTCGCGCCGCTCGGCTTCCGGCGTGATGCCCATCCGGTTCTGCACGGCGTGGCCCATCTCGTGCGCCAGGACGATCACCACGGCGGCGTCGCCGAACCGATCCTTGAGCACGGGCAGCAGGGCGGCGCGGTCCCAGGCGATGGCGTCGGCGCTCGGGCAGTAGAACGCGTTGCCCTCGACGTCGGTGGCCTTCTCGGTGCACGGCGGCGGCTTCGCCGACGGGTCGGCGGTGTCGACCGAGTAGATGCCGCCGTCCAGCGGCTGCCACGGGTCGTCGAACGTGTCGGGGAACGCGCCCTGCCAGAACGTGTCGATGTCGGTGATGGCGGTGGCCGCGAGCTGGTCGATCGGACCGCCGTCCGTGCCCCGGATGAAGCCGGGGTCGACGGTGCCCCTGGTGACGGCCTCGCCCGCCACCGGCTTGCCGGGGACCAGTTGGGTGCACGCGGTCGTCGTCGCCAGCAGGGTTGTCGCCAGCAGTACCAGCCGAGCCGATGCGCGCCGCATCCGTCCATTGTGCCTGCCCGGACCCCCTACCGTGGTCGGCTTGGGCGAGCGCGGGCACTTCCCCGGCCCGAGGGCGCGGCCCGTCGTGGGGTTGGATGGGCGGGGTGAGCGGAGATCACCCACGGCTCGTCGTCGACCGGGACGTGCTGGTCGTGCGCCCCGAGGTGCGGAGGCAGGAGCCGCTGCGGGTCTGGTTGGACGGCCATGACGGGCCCTGGCCCGTCTACCGGGTGGAGCTGCGCCTGGCGGGCGACCGCTTCACCGCCACCGCGCCCGACGCGTTCGAGGCGTTGGTCCGGCTGCGGCGGCAGGTGGAGCCGCACGGGTGGGCGGTCGCGGTGCAGGGGGCGCGCCGGGACGCCTGGCCGAGCGGCATGGCGCGGGACATGGGCGGCGGGCTCCGGGTGTACGTGATGCGCCCCGGGCGGGCGGTGACGACCGAGGACGACCTGGTGGACACGTTCGCCGACGCGCCGGTCGACCTGCTCGGCACGATCGCCGAGCAGGAGGCGTACCGCGACGCGTGGCACGCCTGAGCGTCGTCGCCAGGCGTCAGCGCGCGGCGGTGGCCCAGGTGGTGGCGCGAGGGCTGACGCCCTGCGTGGTGCCGCGCACGGCCCACGCCCGCGCGGTGAGCGGGATGGTGCCGTCCGGCTTGGTGGGCAGCCGGGTGCGGAGCAGGTCGCGGAGGGCGCGGCGGTGGTCCTCGGCCAGGGACGCGGTGTAGCCGGGCGCGGGGCCCTGACCGCCGAGGAACGGGTGCCAGAAGTCGTCGAAGTCGGCGAACACGGTCGGTATCCGCAACCCCCGGACCTCCACCCCGCCCAGGCCCCCGCCCGTCCACAGGGCTTGGAGGGGTTCCGGCCGGCACAGCGGGAAGCGGCGGCCCTCGTCCAGCTCGCGGACGGCCGGGTCGAGGTCGGTGGCGGCGTCCCAGAAGGACCGGGTCATCGCCATGCCCTCGGCGTAGTCCCAGACGTAGGCCGCGACGACACCACCGGGCGACGCCACCCTGACCGACTCGGCGACGGCCCGGACCGGGTCGGGCACGAAGTTGAGCGCCAGGCCGCCGACCACCACGTCGAACCGGTCGTCGGCGAACGGCAGCGCCCGCGCGTCACCCGACTCGAACGACACCCTGGGGTCCGTGACGCGACCGCGCGCGCTGTTCAGGAACCCGTCGGCCGGGTCGACGCCGACCACCTCGGCCGGTTCCGCGTGCGCGAGCACGGCGGCCGTCAACGCCCCGGTGCCGCACCCGACGTCCAACCACCGCCGCCCCGCCGGCACGTCCAGCCAGCGGAGGAACAGCCGCGCGACGGGCAGGCTCCAGCGTCCGACGTACGCCTCGTACGCGTCACCCAGCGCCCACACCTCGCGTGTCATGGGCCCAGGGTCGCACGGCCGACCACCCCTACCGGGCAGTCTTGCCCGGAATTGTCCGGCCCACCGAAGGATGATCCACCAAACGGCGGCCCGCCGACGGGCGCCGGGCGGCCGGGGCGGTCGACGCCCCGGCCGCGGCGGCTCACACGACGTCGTCCAGCGGGCTCGGGGCCGTGCCGCCCTCGGGCGCCAGCCACAGCACGCCCGCCGGCGGCAGCTGCAGCACCGCGGACGCCGGTCGGCCGTGCCACGGGTGCTCCTCCGCCACCACGCCGCCGAGGTTGCCGACGCCGGACCCGCCGTACACCTCCGAGTCCGTGTTCACCACCTCGCGCCACCGGCCGGGGAAGGGCAGGCCGACGCGGTAGTCGTGGTGCGGCATGCCGGCGAAGTTGGCCACGCAGGCGAGCACGGACCCGTCCTCACCGATCCGCAGGAAGCTCAGCACGTTCCCGGCGGAGTCGTTCGCGTCGATCCACGAGAACCCCTCGGGCTTGTTGTCCGCGCTGTAGAGCGCGGGCGACGCCTGGTACACCCGGTTCAGGTCGGAGATCAGCCCGAGCAGGCCCTGGTGCAGCGGCTGGTCCAGCAGGTGCCAGTCGAGCGACCTGCCCTCCGACCACTCGTCCCGCTGCCCGAACTCGCCGCCCATGAACAGCAGCTGCTTGCCTGGGTGCGCCCACATGAACGCGAGCAGCGACCGCAGGCCCGCCGCCTTGTTCCAGTCGTCGCCGGGCATCCGCTGCCACAGCGACCCCTTGCCGTGCACGACCTCGTCGTGCGACAGCGGCAGCACGAAGTTCTCGCTCCACGCGTACACCAGCGAGAACGTGATCTCGTTGTGGTGGAACGATCGGTGGATGGGCTCGCGCGACAGGTAGTGCAGGCTGTCGTGCATCCACCCCATGTTCCACTTGAACCCGAACCCGAGCCCGCCCAGGTGGGTCGGCCGCGTCACGCCCGGCCACGCCGTGGACTCCTCGGCGACCATCAGCACGCCGGGGTGGCGCTTGTAGACGGTGGCGTTCAGCTCCTGCAGGAACCGGACCGCGTCGAGGTTCTCGCGGCCGCCGTACTGGTTGGGCAGCCACTGCCCCTCCTGCCGCGAGTAGTCCAGGTACAGCATCGACGCCACGGCGTCGACCCGCAGCCCGTCGATGTGGAACTCCTCGATCCAGTACAGGGCGTTGGCGACGAGGAAGTTGCGCACCTCGTTGCGCCCGAAGTCGAACACGAGCGTGCCCCAGTCGGGGTGCTCGCCGCGGCGCGGGTCCTCGTGCTCGTACAGCGGCGAGCCGTCGAACCGGGCCAGCGCCCACGAGTCCTTCGGGAAGTGGGCGGGCACCCAGTCCATGATCACGCCGATGCCGCGCTGGTGCAGCAGGTCCACGAAGTGCCGGAAGTCGTCGGGCGAGCCGAACCGGGACGTCGGCGCGTAGTACGACGTCACCTGGTAGCCCCACGACCCGCCGAACGGGTGCTCGGCCACCGGCATCAGCTCGACGTGCGTGAACCCGGCGGACTGCACGTAGTCGGCCAGCTCGGTGGCCAGCTCCCGGTAGCCCAGGCCGGGCTTCCACGAGCCGAGGTGCACCTCGTACACCGAGACCGGCGCGTTGATCCACTGCGTGGCGTCGCGCCGAGACTCCCACTCCACGTCGCCCCACCGGTACGAGGTCTCGGTGACGACGGACGCCGTGGCGGGCGGCGTCTCGGTGGCGAACGCCATCGGGTCGGCCTTCTCGTGCCACGCGCCGTCGCGGCCCAGGATGCGGAACTTGTACCGGGTGCCGACCGGGATGCCGGGGATGAACACCTCCCACACCCCGGACGAGCCGAGCGACCGCATCGGGTTCGCCCGGCCGTCCCAGCCGTCGAAGTCGCCGCACACCCGCACCCCGCGCGCGGTCGGCGCCCAGACGGCGAACGACACGCCGGAGACGGCGCCGTTGGGCGTGTCGTACGAGCGCACGTGCGCGCCCAGGACGTCCCACAGGCGCTCGTGCCGCCCCTCGCCGATGAGGTGCAGGTCGAGTTCGCCGACGGTGGGCAGCCACCGGTACGGGTCGTCCACCTCCACCACCGTGCCGTGGTACTCGACGTCGAGGCGGTAGTCACCGGGGTGCTCGGGCAGCTCGCCCGCGAACAGCCCGTCGGTGACCCGGTCCAGGTCGAACCTCTTGTCACCCGCCACCACCGCCACGGCGGACGCGCCCGGGCGCAGCGCTCGCGCGACCACGCCCTCGGGGACGTGGTGCACGCCGAGCACCGAGTGCGGGTCGTGGTGCGCCCCGGCCAGCAGCCGGTCGACGTCCTCGGGCGAGATCATGACTGCACCGCTCCCTCTCCAGTGATCCGCGCGATCGACGACAACGGGACCGTCAACCACTCCGGCCGGTTCGCGTGCTCGTAGGCCACCTCGTACACGGCCTTGTCCAACTCGAACGCCCGCAGCAGGTGCCCGTGCTCGCGCGGGTCGCCGACCGACTCGGCCGCCGCTTCCGCGTAGCCCTCCGTGAACGCCGCGCGGTTGCGCCGCGACCACTCCAGCGCCCGCACGGCCAGCTGGTGGTCCTCCGGCTGGCCCACGAGCAGCTGGTGCGCCGCGTAGTCGAAGGATCGCAGCATCCCGGCCACGTCGCGCAGCGGCGAGCGCAGCTCGGTGCGCTGCGCGATGGGCGAGCCCGGCTCGCCCTCGAAGTCGATCAGCAGCCACCCGTGCACGGTCCGCAGCACCTGGCCGAGGTGCAGGTCGCCGTGGATGTGCTGGGCGACGATCGCCTCCGGCGTGTCCCTGGCCTGCTCGAACGCCTCCCGCAGCGCGGGCACGTACGGCCGCAGCTCGGGCACGTCGGCGACCACCTCGTCCAGCCGCGAGACCATCGCCCGCACGGTCCGGTCGATGTCCTCGGCGTCCGCGGGCCGGTTGCCCAGCGCGCGCTCCAGGTCGGCGTGCACGCTGGCCACGGCCTGGCCCAGCCGGTGCGCCTCGCCGGCGAAGTCGCCGCCCACCTCGTCGGCGTGCAGGTCGGCCTCGGCCATCAGGTCGCGCACGCTCGTGGTGGCCATCGCCCAGCCGTCCACCGCGTCCGGCATGAACTGCTGGAGCATGCCGATCGTGGTGATCTGGCCGTCCAACCGCCCGGTGATCGACCCGAGCGGCTGGGCGATGTGCTCGCACCCGACCCGGTGCAGCGCGCGGTGCAGCACCAGGTCCGGGTTCTCGCCGTAGGTCAGCTTGCGGAACAGCTTGAGGATGTACTGGCTGCCGAACACGATCGAGGTGTTCGACTGCTCGGACGTGATCGGCCGGCCGCGCAGGCCGGTCTGCAGCTCCACGTCCGGCTCGTGCGCGAACACGAGGCCCTCGGCCTCGGCGTCGTCGGCGATCAGGTCGAGCAGCGCGCCGGTCAGCTCCGGGACGGTCGTCGCGTCGTAGTTCTCCACGTGGTCGGTGATCAGCAGCTGGTACGGCTCCCGCCGGTCCGGCGGCTGCTCCACCTCCACCACGAGGTGCACCAGCACCGGCTCCTCGGCGCGCAGCACCGACGTCCGCAGTGGACGGACCGACGTGACCGGGCGGTCCTTGCCGCCGAACCACCGCTGCGCCGGCAGCCACTCGGGCAGCTCGGCCACCACCTTGTCGACCAGGTCGTGCGGATCTGTCACGTCCCTCACCTCGCCTCGGTGTCGTCGTCGGCTTCCACGAGCTGGAACCAGTAGAAGCCGTGCCCGGGCAGGGTGAGCAGGTAGGGCAGGTCGCCCACGGTCGGGAAGACCACCCCGCCGGTCAGCTCGACGGGCCTGCTGCCGCGGTGCTCCGACAGGTCCAGCTCAACCGGCTGCGGGAAGCGCGACAGGTTGTTCACGCACAGCACGACGTCCTCGTGGCCGTCGGGCCGCCGCCACCGCCGCCGGTAGGCCAGCACGCTCGGGTTCGACCCACCGAGGTCGGTGAAGTCGCCCTCGGCGAACGCGTGGTGCTGCTTGCGCACCTCGATCATCCGCCGGGTCCAGTGCAGCAGCGACGACTGGTTGTTCAGCTGCGCCTCGACGTTGAGGGCTTGGTAGCCGTACACCGGATCCATGATCACCGGCAGGTAGATCCGGCCGGGGTCGCAGCCGGAGAAGCCCGCGTTGCGGTCCGGGGTCCACTGCATCGGCGTGCGCACCGCGTCGCGGTCGCCCAGCCAGATGTTGTCGCCCATGCCGATCTCGTCACCGTAGTAGAGGACGGGCGAGCCGGGCAGGGACAGCAGCATCGCGGTGAACAGCTCCTGCTGGTTGCGGTCGTTCTCCAGCAGCGGCGCCAACCGACGTCTGATGCCGATGTTCGCCTTCATCCGCGGGTCCTTGGCGTACTCCGCGTACATGTAGTCGCGCTCTTCGTCGGTGACCATCTCGAGCGTCAGCTCGTCGTGGTTGCGCAGGAAGATGCCCCACTGGCAGCCGTCGGGAATCTGCGGCGTCTGCGCCAGGATCTCCGAGATCGGGAACCGCGACTCGCGCCGCACCGCCATGAAGATGCGCGGCATCAGCGGGAAGTGGAACGCCATGTGGCACTCGTCGCCGCCCACCTCGGGGTTGCCGAAGTACTCGACCACGTCCGACGGCCACTGGTTCGCCTCCGCGAGCAGCACCCGACCGGGGTACTCGTCGTCCACGACCTTGCGGCAGCGCTTGAGGAAGTCGTGCGTGCGCGGCAGGTTCTCGCAGTTCGTGCCCTCCTGCTCGAACAGGTACGGCACGGCGTCCAGCCGGAACCCGTCGATGCCCAGGTCGAGCCAGAACCGGAGGGTGTCCAGCATGGCTTCCTGCACGTGCGGGTTCTCGAAGTTGAGGTCGGGCTGGTGCGAGAAGAACCGGTGCCAGTAGAACTGCCCGCGCACCGGGTCGTACGTCCAGTTGGACGACTCGGTGTCGACGAAGATGATCCGGGCGTCCGCGTAGCGCTGGTCGTCGTCGCTCCACACGTAGTAGTCGCCGTACGGGCCGTCCGGGTCGGTCCGCGACTGCTGGAACCACGGGTGCGCGTCGCTCGTGTGGTTGAGCACCAGGTCCGTGATCACCCGGATGCCCCGCCGGTGCGCCTCGTCCAGCAGGTACACGAAGTCCTCGACCGAGCCGAACTCCGGCAGCACGGCGCGGAAGTCGGAGATGTCGTAACCGCCGTCGCGCAGCGGCGACGCGTAGAAGGGCGGCAGCCACAGGCAGTCGACGCCGAGCCACTCCAGGTAGTCCAACCGGGACGCCAGGCCCCGCAGGTCGCCGGTGCCGTCGCCGTTGGAGTCGCTGAACGCCCGCACCAGCACTTCGTAGAACACCGCGCCCTTGAACCAGTCGCGTTCGCGTGGCACGAGCTTGGCGGACCGGAAGTCCTCCGCCTGCGGCTCGACCAGGAGTCCGTCGGCGCCGATGGCCTCGCCGGTGTGCGGCACGTTCTCCAGGCCTACGAGCGCCGCGTCGGGTCGCGCCTCTTCTTGCATGTGTGCTCCACCTCGTCCCACCTCATCGGGGGTGCGTTCGATCGTCCCTCGTGCTCTTCGGCGGGCACGGGGACTGGGTAAAGGGGACCGGTCCTGTTTTCTCGGCAGCTCCGTGACCGGGCGCTAACCGTGACGGCGCAGCACGCCGACGATGTGCGCCGCGGCGCGCCAGGGTTCGAGGCGGACGTAGTTCGCCTGACCCCAGTCCCAGGTCTCCCCGGTGACCTCGTCGTGCGCGATCAGCCGCTCGTGCCAGTCGAAGCCGAGCGCGGGCAGGTCCAGCCAGACGGTGCCGTCCTGCGCGTTGTGCGGGTCCAGGTTGACCACCACGACGACCGTGTCGCCGGTGCCCGGGTCCTGCTTGGAGTAGGCGATCAACGCCGGGTTGTCGACGTGGTGGAACCGGAGTGTTCGCATCTGCTGCAACGCCGGGTGGGCCCGGCGGATCGCGTTCAGCTTGCGCAACCACGGTTCCAGCGACCGTCCCTCGGCCACCGCCGCCGCGTAGTCCCGCGGCCGCAGCTGGTACTTCTCCGAGTTCAGGTACTCCTCGCTGCCGGGCCTGACGGCTTCGTGCTCGAACAGCTCGTAGCCGGAGTACACGCCCCAGGTCGGCGCCATCGTCGCGGCCAGGGCCGCGCGCAGCGCGAACATGCCCGGACCGCCGTGCTGCAGCGATTCGTGCAGGATGTCCGGGGTGTTCACGAACAGGTTGGGCCGCGCTTCGTCCCAGTGCTCGACCAGTTCGACGCCGAACTCGGTCAACTCCTCCTTGGTCGTGCGCCAGGTGAAGTAGGTGTAGCTCTGCGTGAAGCCGAGCTTGGCGAGGCCGTACAGCCGCGCCGGGCGGGTGAACGCCTCGCTGAGGAACAGGACGTCCGGGTGCCGGTCCTTGACCGCCCAGATCAGCCACGCCCAGAAGTCCGGCGGCTTGGTGTGCGGGTTGTCGACCCGGAAGATCCGCACCCCGTGGTCCACCCAGTGCAGGACGACCCGCAGCACCTCGTTGTAGATGCCCTGGGGGTCGTTGTCGAAGTTGACCGGGTAGATGTCCTGGTACTTCTTCGGCGGGTTCTCCGCGTACGCGATCGAGCCGTCCGGGCGGGTGGTGAACCACTCGGGGTTCTTCAACACCCACGGGTGGTCGGGCGCGCACTGGAGGGCCAGGTCGAGCGCCACCTCCAGGTCCAGCTCCCGGGCCCGCGCCACGAACGCGTCGAAGTCCTCGATCGTGCCCAGCTCGGGGTGGATCGCGTCGTGCCCGCCCTCGTCAGCGCCGATCGCCCACGTCGAGCCGGGGTCGTCCTCGGTGGCGGTAAGCGTGTTGTTGGGCCCCTTGCGGTTCACCCGGCCGATCGGGTGGATCGGGGGCAGGTAGGCGACGTCGAAGCCCATGGCCGCGATGCGGTCCAGCTCCTTGGCCGCGGTGGTGAACGTGCCGTGCACCGGGACGCCCGACTCGTCCACGCCGCCCGTGCTGCGGGGGAAGAACTCGTACCACGACCCGAACGCCGCGCGCTTCCGGTCGACCCAGACCTTCTGCGGCTTGCCCTTGGTGACGAGCTCGCGCACCGGGTGGTCGTGCATGATCTGCCGCACGTCGCTCGCGAGGGCGGGCGCGACCCGTTCCGCCAGCGGCCGGTGCTCGTCGCGCAGCGCGTTGGCGGCGTTCAGCAGCAGCGGCTTGTCCTTGCGCCGGTCCGGCCGGCGGCTCACGCGGTCGAGCAGCAGCGCGCCGGTCTCCAGGTCGTTCGCCAGCTCGTCGGGGCCCTGGCCGGCGGCGATCTTGACCTCGACGGCGTGCTGCCAGGTGGCCCACGGGTCGCTCCAGGCGTCCACGCGGAACGTCCACGCGCCCTCGGCGTCCGGGACGATCACGGCGGCCCAGCGGTCGAGGCCGACGCCCTGCGGGACCATGCGTGTTTGTCTGGCGACCCGGTCGTTCGGTCCCCGCCACGCGACGGTGGCGGCGACGGCGTCGTGGCCCTCGCGCCACACCGTCGCCTCGACCGGGACGTGTTCGCCGACCACGGCCTTGGCCGGGTAGCGACCTCCGCTCACGATCGGGGAGACATCATCGATTCCGAGTCGTCCGCTCATCGGCAGCGCCCCTCTCACCTGGTGTGACGCTTGCACGGTCAAGTCTGCCCCCAGCGGTCGGCCACGCCTTCACCGGGGACACCCACCTGGTGTTCCTACCCCTTCTGGTTGGATCGCACACTTGCGGTGGCGTCCGTCTCGCCATGGAAGAGCAGATTCCCAGTTCTTGATCGATACCACCGTGGTGCCACGCCGGTATCTTTCGGGCGATCATCGGGCGCCGTTCTCACGGGTTGAGATCAGCGGCCTGCCCCTTGTAGGTGACCGACTCGGCCTGCGGGTCGTACACCTGCCAGTCGACCGAGGCCGCCCGACCGCCGTCCTCGACGAACCGCTCGACCACCTCCGCCACGACCGAGATCGGCAACTCGGTCCGGGGCGGGTAGTGGACGTCACACCACTCGTCCTTCTCGTAGGTGGCCGGTTCCGCGTTCACCCCGCCGGTGGCGATGAACGATTCGTCGCCCGCCATCCACACGACGACGCCGACACCCGGTCCGACGCCGACCGACAGCACCGGGCCGGCCTCGCCCCAGCCATCGTCCCGGCCCGCCCCGTGCGGGCTGTCCAGCCACCAGTGGACCCGTTCCGCGCCGGGGTTCTCCGCGTGCCGCAGCAGCTCCGCCAGGATGCGGTGGCCGTCGTGGGGGAGGCTCATTGTTCGCTCAGTCCTCGGTAGGTCGCGATGAACGTCTTCCGGCCGTTCTCGTCGGTGCCGTAGACGTGCAGCGCGGAACCGACCGGTAGGAATCGTCGCAGGTACTGGTGACATCCGGGTTGTCGTTCCAGGTCCATCCGGTACCCGCAAGGGGTGCGGTTGACGATCAGCTCGGCTTCTCGCACCCCGCTCTCCACCATCCACGCCGCGGTTTCGAACTCGACGTGGAAGTGCACCCGAGCCTTCCAGAACGCCGCGCCCGCCCGGAGGAACCTGGCCCGCTCGACCACCCGCTCGGTCCAGTACTGCTCGCCGGGCCGGAAGGAGAGCGTCGTCTCGCTGCCTTTCGCGCGAGCGAGACCGTGGACCGGCACCCCGCTGCGCGGCGCCGAGTAGCGACCCATGAGGTGCGCACCCCAGCCCGCCTCGACCGGGTAGTGGTCGCCGCTCGGCGAGCGGACCGAGCGGACCGGGTCGGAGGTCGGCGGCGGTGGGAGCGGTGGAGGTGGGGGCGGTGGGGCGGTGAGGTAGCGGTCCAGGGCGGTGCGGGCGGCGGTGACGAGGGTGCGGAGGCAGTCGGCTTCGTCGGCGGCGTCCCGCCAGGCGGACGCCGTGCCCAGGAACTCGTCCTCCCGGCGGCTGCCGCAGCCCGCCGGGGCGAGGAGGTCGGCGGCCTCGGCGGCGTGCCCGGCCGCCTCCGCGAGGAGCGCTTCCAGCCTCCGGGCGTGGTCGGACACGGCGCGGACGGCGCGTTCGACCTCGCCCAGCGAAGTGGTCATCCGGCGGCTCCCCGGTCTCCGGGACGGCACGTCCCACCCGATCCTGGCCGAGCCGGCGGTCCGCCGCGGGCCGGCGTGGACGCGGGCGGTCGGGGTTGACGGTTGGGCGCGGTGTGGGAAATAACTTGCAGGGCGACGTCTGCGCAGGTCGGGCTGGACCGGTCACTGCATCGGTTCGGGTGACCGTTGCTCCGCACCGCTGGATGGGGGATAAGGTCCGACGCCATGCGAGCACTTCGCCGGTTCACCGTCCGAGCCAGTCTGCCCGAGCCGTTGTCGGCCCTGGGCACCCTCGCCACGAACCTGCGCTGGACGTGGCACCAGCCCACCCAGGACCTGTTCGCGTCGGTCGACCCCGAGCTGTGGGCCGAGAGCGGCGACCCGCTGCGGCTGCTCTCCGTGGTGGCCCCCGAACGCCTCGACGCCCTGTCCCGTGACGAGCAGTTCCTCACCCACGCCAGGGCACTGGCCGACGACCTGCACCGCTACACCACCGGTCCCCGCTGGTTCCAGCGCCGCCAGGAGGAGATCCAGCAGCGCCGCGAGCACGGCAACCACGAACTGCGACCGCTGCCCAGCGCGATCGCCTACTTCTCGATGGAGTTCGGCGTCACGGAGGCCCTGCCGAACTACTCCGGCGGTCTCGGCGTGCTCGCCGGCGACCACCTGAAGGCGGCCTCCGACCTGGGCGTTCCGCTGATCGCCGTCGGCCTGCTCTACCGGTCCGGCTACTTCCGGCAGGCCCTGTCCCTCGACGGCTGGCAGATCGAGCACTACCCGGTGCTCGACCCGCGCGGCCTGCCGCTGGAGCTGCTGACCGAGCCGTCCGGCGCGCCGATCCTGGTGCACGTCGCCATGCCCGGCGACCGCGTGCTGCGGGCCAAGATCTGGAAGGCGCGGGTCGGCCGCATCCCGCTGCTGCTCCTCGACTCCGACGTGGAGGAGAACGACGAGGACCTGCGCGGCGTCACCGACCGCCTCTACGGCGGCGACCAGGACCACCGCATCCGGCAGGAGATCCTGGCCGGCATCGGCGGTGTCCGCGCCGTGCGGACGTACTGCGAGCTGACCGGCCACACCCCGCCCGAGGTGTTCCACACCAACGAGGGCCACGCCGGGTTCCTCGGGCTGGAGCGCATCCGCGAGCTGGTCACGGGCGAGGGCCTCGACTTCGACCAGGCGCTGGCGGCGGTCCGCGCGGGCACCGTGTTCACCACGCACACGCCCGTCCCCGCCGGCATCGACCGGTTCCCCGTGGACCTGGTGCAGCACTACTTCGGCCCGGAGACGCTGCTGCCGGGCGTGAACACCCAGCGCATCCTCGCCCTGGGCGCGGAGGAGAACCCCGGCCTGTTCAACATGGCCCACATGGGCCTGCGGCTCGCGCAGCGCGCCAACGGCGTGTCCAAGCTGCACGGCCGCGTCAGCCGGGACATGTTCCGCGGCCTGTGGCCGGGCTTCGACGCGTCCGAGGTGCCGATCGGCTCGGTCACGAACGGCGTGCACGGCCCGACGTGGGCGGCGACCGAGATGAGCAGGCTGCTGGGCGACCCGGAGGACTCGGGCCTCGGCGTGCACGGCTTCGAGCCGGTCACCGACCAGCGCCTGTGGGAGCTGCGCAACGACCTGCGCGCGAAGCTCGTCGGCGAGGTCCGCCGCCGCACGCGCGCGTCCTGGCTGCAGCGCGGCGCGTCGGCGCTGGAGCTGGGCTGGACCGACTCGGTGTTCGACCCGGACGTGCTGACGGTCGGCTTCGCCCGCCGCGTGCCGACGTACAAGCGGCTGACGTTGATGCTGCGCGACGCGGACCGGCTGCGCGCGCTGCTGCTGCACCCGGAACGGCCCGTGCAGCTGGTCGTGGCGGGCAAGTCGCACCCGGCGGACGACGGCGGCAAGGCGTTGATCCAGCAGATCGTGCGGTTCGCCGACGACGCGGGCGTGCGGCACCGGATCGTCTTCCTGCCCGACTACGACATGTCGATGGCCCGGTACCTGTACTGGGGCTGCGACGTGTGGCTGAACAACCCGATGCGGCCGCTGGAGGCGTGCGGCACGTCCGGCATGAAGTCGGCGCTGAACGGCGGGCTGAACCTGTCGATCCGCGACGGCTGGTGGGACGAGCTGTACGACGGCAGCAACGGCTGGGCGATCCCGACCGCGGACGGCATCACCGACCCGACCCGGCGCGACGACCTGGAGGCCGCCGCGCTGTACGACCTGCTCGGCAACCAGGTCGCGCCGCTGTTCTACGACCGCGGCGAGGACGGCGTGCCGACCCGCTGGCTGGCGATGGTGCGGCACACGCTGGCGTCGCTCGGCCCGGCCGTGCAGGCGTCGCGGATGGTGCGCGAGTACGTGGAGAAGCTGTACGCCCCCGCCGCGTCGTCGGCCGCCTCCGTGGTCGGCGAGGGCTACCGGGGCGCGAAGGAGCTGGCCGCCTACCGGCAGCGGCTGCGGGCGTCGTGGACGCGGGTGCGCGTGCTGGAGTCCGAGATGTCGCTGAACGGGTCGGCCACGCCGCAGCTCGGCTCGCCGGTCGGCGTGCGGGCGCGCATCGAGCTGGCCGGCCTGGAGCCGTCCGAGGTGGACGTGCAGGTGGCGCTGGGCCGGGTCGGCGACTCGGACGAGCTGTACGACGTGGTCACGCACGTGATGCGGTACGCGGGCAACGGCAACTACGAGATCGAGGTGCCGCTGCCGCACGCGGGCGCGGTCGGCTACACGGTCCGGGTGCTGCCCCGGCACGACCTGCTGGCGTCACCGGCCGAACTGGGTCGGGTCGTCCTGGCGGGCTGATCCTTCGCTCGATCAGATGGCCGTCGGGATTACCGGCGGTCATCTGATCGAGCATTTCTCCCACTTCCGACACCGCGTTTTCCCGGTCGGGCGAATTCCGTGTTCTCGCTGGTGGGGCGGGGTACTCGGGCCCGGAACATCCGTCCGGGAGAAGGTCGTCGCGCCGTGAGGAAATTCGCCGCAACAGGCTCGCTGCTCGCCGTGCTGCTCGCCGTGGTCGCCATCCCGGCCGCCACGGCGGAACGCGAGGTGGTCGCCCCGCCGCCCGCGTGCACGGGGCTGGTCACGCAGCTGGGGGAGACGCTGAAGACGGCGACCGCGCCGCTGACCGCGACACCGCCCGAACCGCCCAAGGCCGCCGCGCCGCTCGGTGACGTGCTGCACCTCCTGGTCTCGATGCAGGGCGCGAGGTGCCTGCCCCGCCCGCCGGCGAGCGCGTCCGCCGAGGCCGAGCCGCAGGCCCGCAAGCCGGAGCTGTGCCTTTCCACCACGATGGCCGTGTTCGGCGGCGTGTTCGCGGTGCTGGCCAAGGTGGTGCCCGGCGCCGTCCCGCCCGACCCGGCGAAGCTGCGCAACGAGGTGTCCGCCCTGCTCAAGACGATGAACGCGCTGCTGACCAACTGCGGCCTGCCCGCACCCGCCGGCGGGCTGCCCACCCTGCCGCCGGCCTGACCGCGTTCAGCCGATGTTGAGCCGGGCGCTGGTCTCGGCCACGCGCGGCATCCACCCGGCCAGCTCCTGGGCCTCCGCCAGGGTCTCCCGGGCCGCCGCGTTGTCGCCCGCCGCCATCTGCGCCCGCGCGATCGTGGCCAGCGCGTCGGCCCGGTCCAGCCCGCTCTCGCTGACGTGCTTGGCCTGCGTGCCCAGCGTGATGGCGGTCGCGTGGTCGTCCTCCAGCAGCGCCAGCTGCGCCAGCGTGCCGACGCACCGGTGCCGCGGGTAGCCGAACTGCATCGCGCCGTCCACCGCCCGCCTCGCCGCCGGCAGGCCCACGTCGGCGGGCAGCTGCCCGCCCTCGACCGCGTTCGCCGTCGAACCGGCCATCTGCGCCAGCACGAACGCCATGTCGCGCTGGTCGAGGTCGGTCCGGCCGACCAGGCGGCTGACGATGTGCAGCGCCTCGGCGTACTTCGTGCGCAGCGTGAGCACGGCGACGTGCGCGCCGATCGCCACGAGCAACGTCGGGTGCCGTGAGACCAGGTCCTCCGCGACCGCCTCGGCCCGGTCGAGGTCGCCGGCCTGCAGCGCGTCGGACACCTGGTTGACCAGCGGCGTCGCCTCGAACTCCGCCGCCGTGCGGCCGGACGCGCGGGGCAGGCCGAACAGGAACCAGCCGGGGGACGTGACGCCCGCGCCGCGCCGCGGCCACAGGCCGTTGACCAGCACCGCCGTGCCCGCCACGGCGAAGCCGCGCAGGAACGGCCGGTCGTCGTCCGACCACGCCAGCGCGCCCAGCCAGGCCAGCGCCACGACGCCCGCGGACAGCACCGCCGCCGTCAGCGCGGTCAGCCACAGCCGCCGCCGGACCGGCTCCCTGATCGACGTCAGGCCCACCGCGAACAGCAGCGGCACGGTCCGCCACACCACCCGCAGGTGCGGCCGCGTCCACGTCCGCACCTCGCCGCCGACGCCGATCACTAACAACGGCACCCGCACCCCGAACAGGACCGCGCCCAGCAGCAACCCGAGTTGCAGCAGGGCGAGCACGGCCCACGTCCCGACCGCCGCCCCGCCGAACGTCGCCACGCTCGGCTGCCAGACCACGAGGACGACCAGGGCCAGCCCGGTCAGCGCTTTCCACACGGACCTGGAGACGCTGCCCGCGCCCCCGCGGTTCCCCGCACGGCTCAGGTGACCGCCTGCGTGGCGCCGGGCCGCACGGGCAGCCCGGCCGCGGCGTACCCGCGGAAGCCGCCCACGAGGTCCGTCGCCTTCGGCAGGCCGACCCGCTGCAGGTCCCGCGCGGCCAGGCTGGACGCGTAGCCCTCGTTGCACAGCACGACCACGGTGGTGTCGGCGGTGAAGCCGGGGATGCGGTGCTCGCCGTCCGGGTCGAGGCGCCACTCCAGCACGATCCGCTCCACCGGCACCGAGCCGGGGATCTCGCCCTCGGCGGCCCGGTTGTGGTGCGGGCGGATGTCGACGACCAGCACGTCGTCGAGGCCCGCGAGCTCGTGCGGCTCGACGCGGGTCAGCGCCCGCCGTGCGTCGTCCAGCAGTTCCTCGGCGCTCATGGACCCTCCTGGTCGGCGAGTGCGCGCAGCTGCTCCAGCGGCAGCCGTCGGGCGGGCAGGGGCGGGATCTCGTGCGGGATGTCCGCGAGGCTCGGGTACTCCCGCGTCGGCACCAGCGGCGGCGAGTAGGCGTGCACGCTCGCCGCGCCGACGGACCCCCGGTTCACGACCTGGTGCGCGCGTCCCGCGCCGAAGCCGAGGGCGCTGCCGACGGGACGGGCCGCGCTGCGGACCGGGCCGCCGGGGTAGCGGTAGTCCTCGGCCAGCTCGCCGGTGAGCACGGTGAACGAGCCCGCCGCGCCGCCGTGGTCGTGCGGCTCGGTGCCCTGGCCGGGCAGCCAGCTCAGCAGCCACAGCTCGACGCCCTCGGTCAGGCCCAGCCGCACCCACCAGCGCCGTTCCGGGTCGTACTCCAGGACGTCCAGCAGCGGGGTGATGAACTCGGCGGCCACGGTGGACGTCAGCTCGCGCAGCTCGCGCGGCGTCCACAGGTCGCGTTCGGGGTGGATGAGGTCGCGCAGGAACCGCACGTCGAGCTTCGGGTGCAGGTCGGCGCGCGCGATGGTCGCGGTCACGGTGGTCGCTCCTGATGGCTACGGGTCGGGCGGGTAGCGATCAAGACGCGACGCGGCGGTGGTCAGGCGAGGTGGGGCTACCGGCCGCGTCGCGTCCGGCTACACCCGCACGACGCCACCAGCAGGAGGTCGATCGTGCGGTCGCACCAGGTCAGCAACGGACGGGCCACGCCCGCATGGTGGCACGCGGACGTGGCCCCGCGCACCCGGTCCCACCAGCCAGGATTGCCTCGGTGTCCGACGCTTCGGCCGGCGTCAGCTCGGCACGCGGAGCAGCAGCAGCGAGCGTCCGCCGAGCACGAGCGCCGTGCCCGCCGCGAGGCCGTCCACCGCCTCCGGCGCGCCGTCCGGAGTCGTGGAGTCCAGCACCGGCACGTACCGGGCGCCGTACTCGGGACCGGGCAGGGTGACCTCCAGTGGGTCCGCCCCGGCGTGCAGGAGCAGCAGCCACGAGTCGTCCGACACGAGCTCGCCGTCGCGGGAGCGGGACAGGCTGTTCGACCCGTCGATCCACATGCCCAGGAACCGGCGGCCCTCGTCGAACCAGTCCGTCTCGGCCATCTCCTCGCCGTCCGGGCGGAACCACACCAGGTCGGGAGCGCCGGACGCGGTGGTGCGGCCGTCGAAGAACTGCGGCTGCCGCAGCGCGGGCGACGTCGCGCGCAGCGTGATCACGCGCCGGGCGAACGCCAGCATCGACTCGCCCTCGCCGGTCAGCTTCCAGTCCACCCACGACGTCTCGTCGTCCAGGCAGTACGCGTTGTTGTTGCCGCCCTGGGTGCGCCACTGCTCGTCGCCCGCCGTCACCATCGGGGTGCCGGTGGACAGCATCAGCGTGGCGAACAGGTTCCGCGCCTGCCGGGCGCGCAGCGACCGCACCCCCGCGTCGTCGGTCTCGCCCTCGACGCCGCAGTTCCACGACCGGTTGTCGTTGGTGCCGTCGCGGTTGTCCTCGCCGTTGGCCTCGTTGTGCTTCTCGTTGTAGGACACCAGGTCCCGCAGCGTGAAGCCGTCGTGCGCGGTGATGAAGTTGATCGACTGCCACGGCCGGCGCAGGTCGTCGGCGTACAGGTCGGACGACCCGGACAGCCGGTAGGCCAGGTCGCGCACGCTCGTCCCGCCGCGCCAGAAGTCGCGCACGGTGTCGCGGTACCGGCCGTTCCACTCGGCCCACTGCACGCCGAAGTCGCCGACCCGGTAGCCGTCGCCGGTCGCGTCCCACGGCTCGGCGATCAGCTTGCACCGCGACAGGACCGGGTCGGACGTGATCGCGGTGAGCATCGCCGACGCGCGGTCGAACCGCCCGCCGCCCGGCCGGCCCAGCGTCGAGGCCAGGTCGAACCGGAACCCGTCCACGCCCATCTCGGTCGCCCAGTAGCGCAGCGAGTCCGTCACCAGCCGCACGAACTGCGGCGAGCCGGCCTCGGTGGTGTTGCCGCAGCCGGTGATGTCGAGCGTGCCGCCGCCGTCGATGTGCAGGTAGTAGCCGGGCGCGTCGAAGCCCCGGTAGGACAGCGTCGGACCCTCCGGACCGCCCTCGCACGTGTGGTTGAAGACCACGTCGATGATCACCTCGATGCCCACCGCGTGCAGCGCGGAGACCATCGTCCGGAACTCCTCGACCTCGCGGCCGGGCTCGCTGGCGTAGCCGGGGTGCGGCGCGAAGTAGCTCAGCGGCGAGTAGCCCCAGTAGTTGTGCCTGCCGTCGCGGACCAGCGACGGCTCGTCCAGGAACGCGTGCACCGGCAGCAGCTCGACCGACGTCACGCCCAGCCGGACCAGGTGCTCCACGACGGCCGGGTGCGCGAGGCCCAGGTACGTGCCGCGCTGGTGCTCGGGGACGGCCGGGTGCTGCCGCGTGAACCCGCGCACGTGCAGCTCGTAGATCACCGCCTCCTCGAACGGCACGTCGGGCTTCACGCCCGTGTCCGGACCGCCCGGCGACGTCACCACGGACAGCGGCACGCTGCCCAGCGAGTCGACCGGCGACGGCGCGCCCAGCATCGGGTCGCCCACGTACCCGAGCGCCGCGTCGAGGTCCGTCAGCGCGCCAGTGATCCTCGTCGCATACGGGTCGACCAAGAGCTTCGCGGGGTTGCAGCGCAGGCCGCGGGCCGGGTCGTACGGGCCGTGCACCCGGTAGCCGTAGCGCTGGCCGGGCGTGACGCCGGAGATCAACCCGTGCCACACGCCGAACGTCCGTTCGGTCAGCTCGACCCGTTCTTCCGTGCCGTCTTCGCTGATCAGGCACACCTCCACCGCGTGTGCGGGTGGCGCCGAGACGGCGAAGCGCACACCTCCGGCCTCGGGGTGCGCCCCGAGGGGGAACGGTCGGCCCGCGAGCAGGATCGAGTCGGCAGACATGACCCCGATCCTTCCAGGACGCACCGACGGTTTGGGTATGAGCACGCGCGGCGACTACGAGGTCGGGTGAACCGCCCCCACCGCGCCGGCCGCGAGGGGCGTTGCAGAACAATGGCGCCGGGTTCGGTGTCGATCGGGGCGAGGGCTGGCGTGGAAAACGAAGATCTGGTCATCCACATGCAGGGTGTTTCGGTTCGACGGGGCAAGACCACGCTGGTCGGGGACGTCGACTGGAGCGTGGAGCTGGACGAGCGGTGGGTCGTGCTCGGGCCGAACGGCGCGGGCAAGACGACGCTGCTCCGCCTGGCCGGCGCCGAGCTGCACCCGACCAAGGGCAAGGTGCACCTCCTCGGCGCCCGCATCGGCCGGACCGACATGGCCGAGCTGCGCACCCGCATCGGCCTGTCGTCCGCGGCGCTGAACGGGCGCGTCCCGGCCGACGAGAAGGTCGTGGACGTCGTCGTGAGCGCCGGGTACGCGGTGCTGGGCCGGTGGCGCGAGGAGTACGACAAGCTCGACACCGGCCGCGCGAAGGAGCTGCTGGCCACGTTGGGCATCGAGCACCTGGCCGACCGCACCTACGGCACGCTGTCCGAGGGCGAGCGCAAGCGCGCGCTGATCGCCCGCGCGCTGATGACGGACCCCGAGATGCTGCTGCTGGACGAGCCCGCGGCGGGCCTCGACCTCGGCGGCCGGGAAGACCTCGTGGCGCGGCTCTCGGAGCTGGCGCTCGACCCCGACGCGCCGGCGACGGTGCTGGTCACGCACCACGTGGAGGAGATCCCGCCGGGCTTCACGCACGTGCTGCTGCTGCGTGACGGCGGCATCGTGGCGCAGGGCCTGCTGGACGACGTGCTGACCGAGGAGAACCTGTCGAAGACGTTCGACCAGCCGTTGGAGCTCCAACGGTCGGGTGACCGGTACTTCGCCCGACGCAAGGCTACCGAGGGGTAACCTGCGAGGCGCACCGACGGAGGTCGAGGAGGACCTGTGGCTGAGTTCGTGAGGCTCGAAGTCGAGGACGGGATCGGCACCATCCGGCTGGACCGCCCGCCGATGAACGCGCTGAACAGGCAGGTCCAAGAGGAGATCCGGTCCGCCGCCCTGGAGGCGGCCGACCGGGCCGACGTGTACTCCGTGATCGTGTACGGCGGTCCCAAGGTGTTCGCGGCCGGCGCGGACATCAAGGAGATGGCCGATCTGTCGTACGCCGAGATGGCGGCGCGCGCGGGCGCGTTCACGTCGGCGTTGCGCGCGGTCGAGGAGATCCCCAAGCCGACCGTGGCGGCCATCACCGGGTACGCCCTGGGCGGCGGGTTCGAGCTGGCCCTGTGCGCGGACCGCCGGATCGCGGGCGACAACGCCAAGGTCGGCCAGCCGGAGATCCTGCTCGGCGTCATCCCCGGCATGGGCGGCACGCAGCGCCTGCCGCGGCTGATCGGGCCGTCGCGCGCCAAGGACCTGATCTACACCGGCCGGTTCGTCGGCGCCGAGGAGGCGCTGCGGATCGGCATGGTGGACGAGGTCGTCGCCCCCGACGACGTGTACGGGGCGGCCAGGCGGTCGGCCGGGCAGTTCGTCAACGGCCCGGTGCGCGCGTACGCCGCCGCGAAGGCCGCCATCGACGGCGGGCTGGACACCGACCTGGGCAGCGGGCTGAAGCTGGAGAGCCAGCTGTTCGCGGCGATGTTCGCCACCGAGGACCAGAAGACCGGCATGGCGTCGTTCATCGAGAACGGGCCGGGGAAGGCGAAGTTCAGTGGCCGTTGATCACCAGGGCCCGACCGGTTCCGCCGACCCCAGGCCCAACCCGCACGCCACCGCCGACGAGATCGAGGCGGCGTACAAGGACCCCAAGCTCGCGAACGTGCTCTACCACGACTGGGAAGCGGGCACGTACGACGAGAAGTGGTCGATCTCGTACGACGAGCGCTGCATCACCTACGCCACCGACCGGTTCCGGGCGGTCGCGGGCGACGTCGGGCCGTACGGGCACGCGCTGGAGCTGGGCTGCGGCACGGGGTTCTTCCTGCTCAACCTGATGCAGGGCGGCGTCATCGGCAAGGGCTCGGTGACCGACCTGTCGCCCGGCATGGTCGAGGTGGCGCTGCGCAATGCCGAGCAGCTCGACCTGCCGGTGGACGGCCGGGTGGCCGACGCCGAGCGCATCCCCTACGACGACGACACGTTCGACCTGGTCGTCGGGCACGCGGTGCTGCACCACATCCCCGACGTGGCCGCCGCGATGCGCGAGGTGCTGCGCGTGCTGAAGCCGGGCGGGAAGTTCGTGTTCGCGGGCGACCCGACGAACGTCGGCAACTTCTACGCGCGCAAGCTCGGGCAGCTGACGTGGTGGCTGACGACCAACGTGACCAAGCTCGGCCCGCTGTCGGACTGGCGCCGGCCGCAGGAGGAGCTGGACGAGTCGTCCCGCGCCGCGGCCCTCGAAGCCGTGGTCGACCTGCACACGTTCGACCCGTCGGACCTGGAGCGGACGGCCCGGTCGGCGGGCGCGGTCGGCGTGCGGGCGGTGACCGAGGAGCTGTCGGCGGCCCTGTTCGGGTGGCCGGTGCGCACGTTCGAGGCCGCCGTGCCGCGGGAGAAGCTGGGCTTCGGGTGGGCGATGTTCGCCTACAAGACCTGGCAGCGGCTGTCCTGGGTGGACGAGAAGGTGCTCGCGAAGGTCCTCCCGCGCGAGGTCTTCTACAACGTGTCCGTGACGGGGCGCAAGCCGGTCTAGTGGGCTACGAGTTCAGCCTCGACGACGTGGCGTACCTGCGTTCCGACGCCGGGTCCGCCGCGTTGTCGGCGTTGGCCGACCTGCCGCTGACGCCCGCGTCCCGGCTCTCCGACGTGGCCCTGGCGAAGCGGGTCTCGCCGACGCGCTTCGCCGCCGTGCTGGAGACCGTCCTGCTGCGGCGCAAGGCGTCCGCGAAGGTGCCCTTCACCGACGGCCTGTTCACCTCCGACGCCTTGCAGCAGGCCACGCCGCACCCGGTGGCCGCGCACCGGGCCCGTCGGTTCACCGGCCCGGCGCACGACGTGACGTGCTCGATCGGCGCGGACCTCGCGGCGCTGCCCGAGGGGTCCGTCGGCTCGGACCTCGACCCGGTGCGGCTGGCGATGGCGCGGCACAACGTGGGCGACGCCGTGCCGCTCGTGCGGGCGGACGCGCTGCGGCCGTTGTCCCGCGGCACGGCGGTGCTCGCCGACCCG
>NZ_JBHTLK010000017.1:0-53342 GCF_042678885.1 Saccharothrix hoggarensis | reverse complement strand
TGGCGTGCGCGGCGCGCCGGGCCGCCAGCCGGGTCACCTGCCCGTTGCCGCAGCCGACGTCGAGCACCCGGCGGCCCGGCCCGACGCCGGCGGCGGTCAGCAGCGCCTCGTTGAAACCGCTGTTCACGGCGTCGTAGCGGTCCTGGTGCTCGGCCCAGTGGCCGCCCTCGTACCCGTTCCACGCCTCGGCCTGGTGGGTGTTGACGATGCCCGTCACCCGCCGCCCCTCTCGTTGTGAACGCATGTTCATGAACGAGTGTTCATAACCCGACGAGGTGTTGTCAAGGCGTGGCCGGACTATCGTCGCGATCATGACCGTGATCCGCTCGCTGCTGCTGTTCGCGCTGGCCGCGCTCGCCGAGATCGGTGGCGCGTGGCTCGTGTGGCAGGGCGTGCGCGAGCACAGGGGCCTGCTGTGGATCGGCGCGGGCGTGGCGGCGCTCGGCCTGTACGGGTTCGTGGCGACGTTGCAGCCCGACGCCCACTTCGGCCGCATCCTCGCCGCGTACGGCGGGGTGTTCGTGGCCGGCTCGCTCGCCTGGGGCGTGGTCGTGGACCGGTTCCGGCCCGACCGCTGGGACTACCTCGGCGCGGCGATCTGCCTGGTCGGCGTGGCCGTGATCATGTACGCCCCGCGCTCGTGAGCGGGTACGGGGAACGCGCGTCGGCCTCGGCGAGGCCACCCGCCGCCGTCCGCGCGATCACCTCGCTGCCGTAGGCGCTACAGCCGCACGAGGGCTGCGTCGCCGAACTCACCCCGTGCGGCGAATCGTCACCGCGGGTTGCCGCGCGGGCGGAGGCGGCCCATCGGGAGCGGTGGGGCGGGGAGGCGGTCGCCGGGGTAGCCGACGACGTGGCCGAAGCGGTCCGAGCGGGCTTCCCACTGGTCGCGGAAGCGGACGATCTCGTCGTGGTCGCGGCCGACGAAGTTCCACCACATGACCAGGTCCTCGCCGAGCGGTTCGCCGCCGAGCAGGATGACGCGCGCCGCCGCGTCGCCGTCGTTCGCCAGGTGGAGGGTGGTCGCGCCGACGCCGAGGTAGCCGAGCGTGCCGCGGGGCAGCACCGTGTCGCCCAGCCGCACCTCGCCGACGTCGACCAGGACGCCGTGCTCGAACGCGGTGTCGACGTCGAGCGCGAGCCGCGCGCCGGGGTCGAGCACGAGTTCCGCGCCCAGCAGCGGGGTGAACGTCCGCACCGGGGACGTCTCGCCCGCCACCGTGCCGAGGAACACCCGCGCCGCCGCGCCGTCCAGCGCCACCACGCCGGGGACGTGGTGCTGGAAGTCGCGCGGCGCGTCGCGGTGGGCGTCGGGCAGCGCGATCCACAACTGCACGCCGTGCAACACGGTCGTGTCGGAGGTCGACACCTCCGAGTGGCAGATGCCGTGACCGGCGGTCATCAGGTTCAGCTCGCCCGGCCGCACCACTGCGTGCACGCCGAGGCTGTCGCGGTGCTCGATCTCGCCGCTGAACAGCCAGCTCGCGGTCTGGAGGCCGGTGTGCGGGTGCGGCGCGACGTCCATCCCGCCGCCGGCCGACACGTCGTCCGGGCCGTAGTGGTCGGCGAAGCACCACGCGCCGATCATGGACCGCTCGCGCTGCGGCAGCGTGCGGCGCACGGTCATCGCGCGCGGCCCACCCAGCGGCACGTCGCGCGGCGCCAGCACCTCGACCACCGCCGCGCCCGAGGCGCTCTCGCAGACCACCTCGGGCGGCTCGGTCTCCACGTTGCTCATCGCGACCCCGATCCAACGGCCATCAAGCCATCGTAGAGGCCGGCACGAGCCCTACAGGTTCCGCTGGTACTCCTCCCACGTCCGCTTCGGGCTCACCGCGGGCCCGTCGTCGGGGGCGCGGTTGGCCAGCCCGTTGAAGCCGAGGTAGTAGTCCCCCGCCTGGTTGCGCGCGCCGGTGGACAGGTCCGGGTCGCCGAGCGCGATGGCGTGGATGTGGTAGTCCCAGTCGCCCTGCGCCGGGGTGCGGACCCAGGCCGCGAACCCGACCAGCCGCAGCACCCTGGCCACGTTCGTGCGGGTGGTGGCCGTCATGCCGGACACCGAGATGTCCAGCGCGCCGCCGCCGTCGTGGGTGCCGGCCGAGCCGGGCACGCCACCGGGGTTGTACGAGCCCTGGGTGATGCCCAGCGTGCGGCCGAGCAGCCGTTCCGCCTCGACCAGCATCGCCTTGGTGCGCGTGTTCATCAGCGCGTTGTGGTAGGTGACCCGGCTGCCCGCCGACACGGACCGCACGACGGTGTACCGGCCCTCGCCCAGCAGCCGCAACGACGTCGGCCCCGGCATGCCGGAGGCGTCGAGGCCGGTGTAGCCCAGCGACCGCTGGTACGCCGCGTAGGCGTCGATCGTCCTGGTGCCGAAGTGGCCGTCGACGTAGGTCGCGGCGAGGAAGTTCTTGGCGTCGAGCGCCTGCTCCACCAGCAGCACGCTCGGCCCGCTGCCGGGGGTGATGGCGGAGTCGGCGCGGCGCGGGTCGATCTGCGCGGACTTGAGCACGGCCTCCATGTCGACCGTCCCGATCGCGGCGGCCCCCGACGGGGCGTGCGTCGCGGCGGTCGCGGGAACCGCGAGGCCGACGAACCCGACAAGCGCAGCGGCCAGTGCGGCGATCCTGACGTTGACCACGTCCACCTCCGGTCGACACCCGACGAACCGGGGTCAGTCAAGCGCGAACCGGAGCGGGCCGGCAAGAGTTGACCGCGAAGGCTTGTAGTTGGTTGGACATTGTCCGCCCGGTGTTCACGCGGGCACGCCGGCGGTGGACGTGTCGCCCCGTCGGCGAGCTGCCGGGCAGGCGGTGGACGTGCCGCCCGGTCGGCGAGCTGCCGGGCAGGCGGTGGACGTGCCGCCCAGTCAGTCGACGCCCGGTGGGCCGGACGTCAGCGGTTGGACGAGGGGAACCGGTTGCCCGTGCTGCCGAGCGCCAGCAGGTCGGTGTACTGGTCCTGCCACGACCGCTCGGTGGCCAGCAGGTCGGCCAGCCGCTGCACCCACGCCGCGTCGATCGGCGGAGTCGCGCCGGCCAGGTGCTGCCTGGTCTCCTCACGCGCCCTGAGCCAGTTGGCCAACGTCGGGGCGAGGACCGGTCCGCCTGATTCTTCCGCCATGCCGGAACCGTACTTCGTGCGAGCGGGGTGTGGTGGAGTAGAGTTCCCCGGGTTGGGGCACGAGCTGTCGGCATTCGGCCGGCGCGGTCCCCGATCCAGTCCGGCCCGGTACGTCCGGCCGGGGACGGGAGCACCGGCTTGTCGCCGGATCATCCGTTCACTTCATCACCTAGCCCCACGGCTCGCGGGCACGTCGGATCGGACAACCACGCCTTCGGCACGCGGGACGACGCCCGCCGCCTGCGTGGTCCGGCCCTGCCGGCAGGGGAGACGGGGTCGTCATGACGCAGCAGACCAGACCGGGACGTACTCAGGGCGCGGCCGTTGGCTTCGCCGACGCACGAGCGGCGGCGGACCGGGCGGAACTCGTCCAGCGCAACCTGGCCGCCCGCACCGTCGCGGACAACTCCGTCGACGCGATCGACTGCGCCGAGCTGCTGTCCATGCTCGGCCTCCCCGACCCGCCACCCGAGCACACCGCGCACCACGCGGTCGCCGCCGACTGACGTCCCGGCCCTCGCGTTCCGAGGTCCGTCGCGACGCCCGCGCGCGTCCGTTCGCCTGCGCTCCGCTCCGACGATCGGCCTAACTCAACCGGGTGAGCCGGCCGTCGGGGCGCATCAACCGCACCGCCCGGTGGGTAGCCCTCTCGGTGGGTGTCCACGAGGGACGCCTGTGGAGGAGGTTCGAGCGCAGATGGGCATTGGCGACAAGTTCGACGGTCTCAAGGACAAGGCCAAGGAAGCTCTCGGTCAGCACGGCGACAAGGCCGACCAGGGTGTCGACAAGGCCGGCGAGTTCCTCGACGAGCGCACCGGCGGGCGGCACTCCGAGCACATCCAGACGGGCACGGAGAAGGCCAAGGAAGGGCTGGACCGCTTCGGCGGGCAGCAGCCCGACCAGCAGCAGTAGCGCGGACACCCCAGAACGACCAAGGGCCGCCCTCCCGGAGGAGGGCGGCCCTTCCCCGTCTTGACTTCCGACGCGTCCTGCCTTCCGCGGTGTGCCTGCCTTCCGCGGTGTGCCGTCGGCGCGTCTTCCGCGTTCGACGGTCCCGCGGCACGCGGCCCCGGGACGAGGGCCGGTCGTGGCCCGCGGAGCGCACGGCCCCGCGGACGTTCCCGCTCGTGCGCCGCGGTCGGGTCACACCGGTCGCGTCACACCGGTCGGGTCAGACCGGTCGCGTCAGGCGGAGCCGAGGCGCGACGCCAGCAGCTGCTTGCCCTGCTCGGCGCCCTTGCGGCTCTCGCCCTGGGCGCGGCGGAAGAACTCCGCCAACTCGCTGTCGCCCGCGCGCTCGGCGTCGGCGATGTAGTTCTCCAGGCGCAGCGCGTTGCTCAGGCACGCCTCGACGAACCAGATGATGTTGTAGTCCTTGTCCTGCGTACCGGTCACCGGACCGGTCTCCGTCGTGGACACGTGACCTCCTCACTCAGTCGGCCCCGCGGGAACCGGGGCGGCCTCACTTGGTCGGCCACTCCGGGATACCCGTTTTCGGGCTCCTGAACGCCGACCGCGCGGCGACCCCCGACCGGGGGCGAATAAGTGCCGTACCCCTACGGATCACGTCCCTGATTGTTCCCGACCAGGTGTCACCCGACAGTGAGCGTGCCGCTTCGCCCTGCCGGGGCGGCTGTTCGCCTGGAAGGGAAGCACAGTGAAACGACCACGTCCCAGAGGCCTCGCGGCCGTCGTCGCGGCGGCCCTCCTGCTCCCGCTGCTCGCCCTGCCCGGTGCGGCGGAACCCGCCCGGTCCGGCACGGCGCCCGCCGCCAACTACGAGGGCGGGACGGTGCCCACCGGCTCGGACGCCGAGCCGTCGTTCTACAACGGTCAGCCCGCCACGGTCGACGAGTTCCCGGCGATCATCGCCGGCGTCCGCGAGGGCGGCACGCGCCCGCAGGGCCAGTCCTGCACCGGCTCCGTCGTCGCGCCCCGCAAGATCCTCATCGCGGCGCACTGCGCGGACGCGGCGGGGGACAAGAGCTTCGTCTACGGCTTGGACGACCTCAACGCGGGCGGCGGGTTCCGCACCGCGGTCGTCCAGTACAAGAAGCACCCGCGGTACGTGAACTTCGACCAGGGCTACGACGTCGCCGTGGTGACCGTCGCCGACGACATCCCGGTGCGCGGCGGCAAGTACGCCCAGGTCGCCACGTCCGCCGACGCGGGACTGGGCGTGCCGGGCACGAGCGGCCTCGGGTTCGGCTACGGCAAGAAGGACCACGACGACGCCCTGCGCGACGTCACGCTGGACAAGGCGACCCTGCCGATCGTGGACGGCGACCGGCAGTGCCAGGGCGTCGGCGCGGGCTTCAAGTCCGCCACGATGATCTGCGCCGGGTACGCCGACGGCAGCACCACGATCCTCCCCGGCGACAGCGGCGGACCGCTGATCGTCGGCGGCAAGATCGTCGGCGTCGCGTCCTGGAGCCGCAGCGACTTCCGCTGGTACAGCATCTACGGCCGGTTGACCAACGACATGGGCGACTGGGTCAAGCAGGAGATCGGCGCGCCGCAGCCCACGCCGGACTTCACCGTCGGCGCCTCGCCGAGCGCGCTGCGGGTCACCGCGGGCAAGTACGCGTCCACCACGGTCACCACGACGGCCGGGCAGAACGGGCCCGAGTCGGTGACGTTGTCCGCGTCGGGGCTGCCGAGCGGCGCGAAGGCCGTGTTCCAGCCGACGTCGGTCCAGACCGGCTCGACCGCGAAGGTGACGTTCGAGACCGCCGCCTCGACGCCCAACGGCACCTACGACGTGACCGTCACCGGCGCCAACTCGGCGGGCAAGACGGCCACGGCGACCGTGTCGCTCACCGTCGAGGGCGGCGGCCAGAACCCGCCAAGTGACTTCACCCTCGGCCTGTCGCCGAGCACGCTGAAGGTGGCGCAGGGCAAGTCGGCGTCCACCACGGTCACCAGCACGGTCGGGCAGAACGGGCCGGAGTCGGTGACGTTGTCCGCGTCGGGCCTGCCCAGCGGCGCGAAGGCCGTGTTCCAGCCCGCGTCCATCCAGACCGGCGGCTCCGCCAAGCTGACCGTGGAAGCGGCCGCGACCACACCGCCCGGGGCCTACCGCGTCACCGTCACCGGGACGAACGCGGGCGGTGGCACCGCGACCACCGCGTTGTCGCTGACCGTCGAGGGCCAGACCGGCGGTGACGTCGCGGTGACCGTGACCCCGGCCTCGGCGTCGGTGCAGCAGGGCTTCTTCGCCCAGTTCGCGGTGAGCGCCACCGGCGGCACGGGCTCGCTGACGCTGTCCGCCACCGGTCACCCGGCCGGCAGCCAGGTCCAGTTCACCCCGGGCACGATCGCCCAGGGCGGCCGCAGCGACGTGTTCCTGAACACGAACTTCCAGACGCCGCCGGGAACCTACCCGGTCACCATCCGGGCCACGTCGGCCGACGGCAAGGTCGGCACGGCGACGTTCACGCTCACGGTGACCCGCTGGGGCAGCAACGCCCTGCGGGCCGCGTAACCCCGCACCGCCCGCGCACCGCCCCGGCCGGATCCCCTTCCCGGCCGGGGCGTTCGCGTGCCGTCAGGTCGGGTGAGGTGCCGGGCCGGGGTGGGATCGAGCCGGGGTGGGATCGGCCCGCCGGAGCACGAGGCGGGCGCGGTCAGGCTGGCGCGCGATCAGACAGGTGTGGGATTGGCCGGGCGCGCGGGATGAGGCGGGGTGGGATCAAGCCGGGCGGGGCGGCAGCGGGCCGGCGTGGCATTGGGGCGGCGTGGCACCGGGCCGGCGTGGCATTGGGGCGGGATGGCACTGCGGCACGTGGCAGCGGGCGAGCGGGCTGGCGTGGCACTGCAGCGCGTGGCGGTGGGGCACTGGGGGCGGAGCGTGCGGGCAGGCGGCGTGCGCTTCGTTCCGCGTGGCTCAGGGGGCCAGTTCGGCCCACACGACCTTGCCCTCCGGCGTCGGCTCGGAACCCCACGTCCGGCTCAGCGCCGCCACGATGATGAGTCCCCGCCCGCGGGCCGAGTCGAGTTGGACCGGTCTTTGCTGCGGCATCGCGGAGGAGCGGTCGGTCACCTCGATGCGCATGCCGGACGTGGTCCGCGTCACGGTCAGCCCGATCGGCCCCACCGCGTGGTCCACCGAGTTCGACACGAGTTCGGTCACCACCAGGGCAGCGTCGTCCGCGAGGTCCTCCGACAGCCCCCAGGCCGACGCGACCTCGCCCACCACCCGCCGGGCATGCGCCGATGAGCCCGCTGTGGCAGGCAGCGTCACGGCCACCGGCACCGCTGGCTCGTTGCGCACATCCGCTCCCGTTGATCGGCCGTTACCGCATCGTCGCACATCCTCCGCCCACGGCATCGAGTGGTGGCCACCACCCCCGTCCCACGGCGTGGCGTTCGAGTGGTGGAGGCACCGGACGGGGCGTGTGGCTAGGCTCGGGCACCATGGAGTTGCACGTGCGCAGTGAGGTGCGGGGCGTCTGGACGGTCCTCGCGGTCTCCGGCGAGCTCGACGCGGACACCGTCCCCGTGCTCTCCGAGCGCCTTGAGCAGGACACGGGCCGGAAAGTGGTGGTGGACCTCAGCGGGGTGCCGTTCATGGACACCACGGGCCTGTCGCTGATGCTCGACTGGCACCGCCGGCTGGACGGCGCGGGCGGGCAGTTCCGGATGGCCTGCCTGCAACCGTCCGTGCACAAGCTGTTCCGGCTCACCGAGCTGACGGAGGTCATGCACATCCACGACTCCGTCGAATCGGCGACCACCGGCACGCCGTAGCCGCCCGACCACGGTCGGTCGCCGAAGAGCACGAGCCGAGAGCACGAGCCGACGTGCCCGTGGGCGCCTGCCCGTGAGCACGCCGCGCGCACGGGCGGGCGGGGCCGCGTCGGTCAGTCCTGGTCGACGCCCAGGTAGAACGCGATCAGCCGGAGCAGGTGCTCGGTGTCGACGGGCTTGGTCACGTAGTCCGTCGCGCCGGACGCCAGCGACTTCTCCCGGTCGCCCTTCATCGCCTTCGCGGTCACCGCGATCACCGGGAGGTCCGCGTACCGGGACATGGCCCGGATCGCCGCCATGGTCGCGTTGCCGTCCAGCTCCGGCATCATGATGTCCATCAGCACCAGCGTGACGTCGTCGTACTGCTCCAGCGCCCGCACGCCGGTGATGCCGTTGTCCGCGTAGATGACCTGCAGCCCGTGCAGCTCCAGCACGCTGGTCAGCGCGAACACGTTGCGCAAGTCGTCGTCGACGATCAGCACCTTCTCGCCGTGGAACCGCATCGGCGCGGGCGGCAGCTCCGACGGCGCCACGAGCGACTCCGGCGTCGGGTCGGCGGGCGTCAGCAGCTCCGGCAGGGCGTCCGGCTCGACCTCCACGGGCGGCACCAGGCCCTGTTCGCCCAGCGGCAGGTACAGCGTGAACGTCGACCCGACGCCCGGCTCCGACCGCACGTCCAGCCGCCCGTCCAGCAACGTCGCCAGCTCCCGGCTGATCGACAGCCCCAGGCCCGTGCCGCCGTACTTGCGCGACGTCGTGCCGTCCGCCTGCTGGAACGCCTCGAAGATCACCGACAGCTTGTCGGACGGGATGCCGATACCGGTGTCCTGCACGTCGAACGCGACCGAACCCTCCACCACCCGGATGCGCAGCTTGATCTCGCCGTCGTGGGTGAACTTGACGGCGTTCGACAGGAGGTTGCGCAGGATCTGCTGAAGCCGGTGCTCGTCGGTGTGCAGCGTCGTCGGCACGTCGGGGTCGACCACGACCTCGAAGGCGAGGTTCTTCTCCGCCGCCAGCGGCACGGTCAGCGCCTCGACGTAGTTCACCACGTCGGAGACCCGCACCGGGTCCGTCTGCACCTGCATGTGCCCGGCCTCGACCTTGGTCAGGTCGAGGATGTCGTCGATCAGCTGCAACAGGTCGGTGCCGGACGAGTGGATGGTCTTCGCGAACTCGACCTGCTTCGGGTTCAGGTTGCCGTCGAGGTTGTCCGCCAGCAGCTTCGCCAGGATCAGCAGGCTGTTCAAGGGCGTCCGCAGCTCGTGCGACATGTTCGCCATGAACTCCGACTTGTACTTCGAGGCCGACGACAGCTGCCGCGCCCTGGCCTCCAGCTCGACGGAGCCCGCCCGCAGCTCCTCGGTGAGCCGCTGCGACTCCACCAGCAGGCTGTCCGTGCGGGCGTTGGCCAGCATGGTGTTCAGGTTGACGCCGATGTTCTCCTTCAGCTGGTCCAGCAGGTCCAGGTGAACCTCGGTGAACTCGCCGAACGACCCCAGCTCGATCACGCCCAGCGTCTCGCCCTGGAACACGACCGGCAGGATCACCAGGTTCGCGGGCGGCGCGGAGCCCAGCCCGGAACCGATCGCCAGGTAGCCGGGCGGGACGTCGGTGACCAGCACGGTCTTCTTCTCCACCGCGACCTGGCCGATCAGCGACTCACCGCGCTGGAACCGCGTGGGCCGCTGCCCGCCGCGCGGCGAGTACCCGTACGACGCGGTCAGCTCCAGCGCGTTCGACTCGGGGTTGACCAGGAAGAACGCGCCGTGCTGCGCCGACACCAGCGGCGTCAGCTCGCTGATCACCAGCGACGCCATGGCGTTGAGGTCGCGGTGGCCCTGCATCTGGCCGGACAGGCGGGCCAGGTTGGTCTTCAGCCAGTCCTGCTCCTGGTTCGCCCGGGTGGACGCCCGCAGGTTGCCGATCATCCGGTTGATGTTGTCCTTCAGGTCCGCGACCTCGCCGGACGCGTCCACGGTGATCTGCCGGGTCAGGTCGCCCGCCGTCACGGCGGTGGCCACGACGGCGATCGCGCGCACCTGCCGGGTCAAGTTCCCGGCCAGCTCGTTGACGTTCTCGGTGAGCCGCTTCCAGGTGCCCGAGACGCCCTCCACCTCGGCCTGGCCGCCCAGCTTGCCCTCGGTGCCGACCTCGCGGGCGACGCGGGTGACCTCCTGGGCGAACGACGACAGCTGGTCGACCATCGTGTTGATGGTGGTCTTCAGCTCCAGGATCTCGCCGCGCGCGTCGACGTCGATCTTCTTCGACAGGTCGCCGAGCGCGACGGCCGTCGTGACCTGGGCGATGTTGCGGACCTGCGAGGTCAGGTTGTTGGCCATGAAGTTGACGTTCTCGGTGAGGTCCTTCCACGTGCCCGCCACGTTCGGCACGCGGGCCTGGCCGCCGAGGATGCCCTCGGTGCCGACCTCGCGGGACACGCGGGTGACCTCGTCGGCGAACGCGCGGAGCGTGTCCACCATGCCGTTGATCGTGTCGGCGAGCGCCGCGACCTCGCCCTTGGCCTCGACCGCGATCTTCTTGGAGAGGTCACCGCCCGCGACCGCCGTGGCCACCGCCGCGATCGACCGCACCTGCGTGGACAGGTTGTCGGCCATGACGTTGACGTTGTCGGTCAGGTCCTTCCACGTGCCGGCGACGCCGGGCACCCGCGCCTGGCCGCCCAGGCGTCCGTCGGTGCCGACTTCTCGGGCGACGCGGGTGACCTCGTCGGCGAAGGACGACAGCTGGTCGACCATCGTGTTGATGGTCGACTTGAGTTCGAGGATCTCGCCGCGCGCGTCCACGGTGATCTTCTGCGACAGGTCGCCGCCCGCGACCGCCGTCGTGACCTGGGCGATCGACCGCACCTGCGCGGTGAGGTTGTTGGCCATGAAGTTGACCGAGTCGGTGAGGTCGCGCCAGGTGCCGGCGACGCCGGGCACTTGCGCCTGGCCGCCCAGGCGTCCGTCGGTGCCGACTTCTCGGGCGACGCGGGTGACCTCGTCGGCGAAGGACGAGAGCTGGTCGACCATCGTGTTGATGGTGTCCTTCAGCTCCAGGATCTCGCCGCGGGCGTTGACCGTGATCTTCTGGGAGAGGTCGCCCCGCGCGACCGCCGTCGCGACCTGCGCGATGTTGCGGACCTGGGAGGTGAGGTTGCCGGCCATGAAGTTGACCGAGTCGGTGAGGTCGCGCCACGTTCCGGCGACGCCGGGGACCTGCGCTTGACCGCCCAGCCGCCCGTCGCTGCCGACTTCCCGCGCGACGCGGGTCACCTCCGCCGCGAACGACGACAGCTGGTCGACCATCGTGTTGATCGTGGTCTTGAGCTGGAGGATCTCGCCGCGGGCGTCGACGTCGATCTTCTGCGACAGGTCGCCCTGCGCGACCGCGGTGGTGACCTGGGCGATGTTGCGGACCTGGGAGGTGAGGTTGCCGGCCATGAAGTTGACAGAGTCGGTGAGGTCGCGCCACGTGCCGGCGACGCCGGGCACTTGGGCCTGCCCGCCGAGCCGTCCGTCGGTGCCGACCTCGCGGGCCACGCGGGTGACCTCGTCGGCGAACGACGAGAGCTGGTCGACCATGGTGTTGATGGTCGACTTGAGTTCGAGGATCTCGCCGCGCGCGTCCACGGTGATCTTCTGCGACAGGTCGCCCTGGGCCACCGCGGTCGCGACCTGGGCGATGTTGCGGACCTGCGAGGTCAGGTTGTTCGCCATGAAGTTCACGTTGTCGGTGAGGTCGCGCCACGTGCCGGCGACGCCCGTCACCTGGGCCTGGCCGCCGAGCCGTCCGTCCGTGCCGACCTCGCGGGCCACGCGGGTCACCTCGTCCGCGAACGACGAGAGCTGGTCGACCATCGTGTTGACGGTGTCCTTCAGCTCCAGCATCTCGCCCGCCACCGTCACGGTGATCTTCTGCGACAGGTCGCCCTGGGCCACCGCGGTCGCGACCTGGGCGATGTCGCGGACCTGCGCGGTCAGGTTGTCGGACATGAAGTTCACCGAGTCGGTGAGGTCCTTCCACGTGCCCGCCACACCCGGCACGACCGCCGTGCCGCCCAGCCGGCCGTCCGTGCCGATCTCCCGCGCGACCCGCGTGACCTCGCCCGCGAACGTGCGCAGCGTCGCCGTCATCGAGTTGAAGCTCTCCACCAGCGCCGCCACGTCACCGCGGGCGTCGACCACCATCTCCTGGGACAGGTCGCCCTCGGCGACCGCGGCGAGCACCCGGCTCAGCTCGGCGGTCGGCCGGGTCAGGTCGTCGATCAGGCCGTTCACGGCGTCCGCCGCCGTCTCCCAGCCGCCGGTCGCGGTGCTCGGCGCGAGGCGTTCGGCCAGCCGGCCCTCCTGGCCGACCGACTGGCGCACCCGCACGAGCTCGCCGACCAACCACTGGTTGCGCTCGGCGATCTCGTTGAACACCTCGGCCAGCTCGGCCGTCACCCCGTCGCGGGGCACGACGAGGCGACGGCGGAAGTTGCCGTCCCTCATCTCCCGCATGGCGGTCAGCAGTCGGGCCAGGGTCACGTCCGTGTCGTCCTGGGCGGTCGTCACACGAGCCTCCGATGTCAGCGCAACTGGGGCAAGCCTGCCACTGTTGCACCCAACTTGTCCGATAGGTTGGGTCGACCCGACACACAGGAGCCGTGATGGCCCAGGGCTACCGGCAAGGCGCCGACACGGGCCTCGACCTCGACGCGTGGCGTCGCGTGGTCGACGGCTTCCACGAGGCCGTCGTCGTGCTGGACCCGGCAGGCGTCGTCCGCCTGGTGAACCCCCTCGCGGCCGTGCTGTTCCCCGAGGCGCGGCCGGGCTCGACGCTGCCCTCCGACGTCGCGGGACGTCGCCAGGAGGTCGGCGACGGCTGGACCGCCTGGTACCGGGGCGTCGAGGACTACCTGGACGAGGCCGCGCGGCGGTTGGCGCCGCTCACCGAGCGCGCGGACGCGCTGCGGACCGTGGTCGAGCTCGCGCCGGCCGAGCACACCGTCGTCGTGCTGCCCGCCGTCCGGGGCCGGTTGGAGTGGTGGCGCCGCACGCCCGCCGGCGACGTCGCTGTGACACGCACCACACGCCAGGCCGTCGCCACCGCGCCCGGCCTGGCCGCCGTCCTGGAGGGGACGGTCGACCACGCCGAGCTGACCGACCTGGGCGACGGGCCGTGGGGCACGTCCGGCGCGAACGGGGTCGGCGTGGCCGTGCCGCTGACCGACGGCGGCGCGCTCGCGTGCTTCGGCGGCTCGTGGAACGTCGACCTGCTCAAGCGGTACGCGGCACGGGCCGCCGCGGCGGTCGACGCGAGCACCCGGCTCACCGAGCAGGCGCGGACCGTGGAGACGCTGCGGGCGAACCTGCTGCCCACCGCGCTGCCCGAGGTGCCGGGCGTGCGCCTGGCGCGGGTGTTCGAGCCCGCGCACCGCGGGGTGATGGTCGGCGGCGACTTCTACGACGTCCACCCGCGCGAGGACGGCAGCGCGGCGTTCGTGCTCGGCGACGTGGCGGGCAACGGGCTGGAGGCCGCCGTGCACAGCGGCCGGGTGCGCCAGAGCCTGCACACGCTGCTCGTGGTGGAGCAGCGCCCCGCGCAGCTGTTGCAGCTGCTCAACACCGCGTTGCGGGCGGCGGGCAGCCGCCTGTTCACCACGCTGGTCGTCGGCACGATGATGGCCGTCCAGGCGGGCGGGCTGCGCCTGACCCTCGCCGCGGGCGGCCACCCCGCGCCGCTCGTGCTGCGCGCCGACGGGCGGGTCGACGAGGTGGCGGTGCACGGCGGGATCGTCGGCGTGCTGCCGGAGGTGCGGTTCCACCAGACGACCGTCACCCTCGCGCCGGGCGAGACGTTGCTGCTGTACAGCGACGGGGTGACGGAGGCGCGGAAGTACGGCGACCGGCAGGAGCTGTTCGGCGACGTGCGGCTGAAGGCGGCGCTGGCGGCGTGCGCCGGGCTGTCCGCCGAGGCGGTGGCCGAGCACCTGCGGCGGGTGGCGTTCGACTGGCTGGGCGACGCCGAGCACGACGACCTGACCTTGCTGGTCCTGCAGGCGGAGAAGCAGTAGCCCGCGGCCGGCCCGGCGGGATGGCGCGGGGCCGGCTCGGCAGGGTGGCTGACCGCCGGCGCGGCGGAGTGGCTCACGGCAGGCTCACGCGCGGCTCGCCGGGCCGCTGACGGCCGCGTCGGCGGGAGCGGGGGAGGTGCGGGTCCTGCCGGCGGGCCGGCGGTGGATGATCCACTCCGCCACGGCCACGTTGATCAGCCAGCCGGCGCCGAGCAGCAGCGTCCTGGTCATCCCGGTGGCCGGGCCGACCGCCAGCACCCACGCGATGGTGACGACCGCCTGCGTGCCCGCGCCCTGGGCGATCGCGTAGGCGCGGATCATCCAGGCCCGGTGGCGGCGGACGTCGCGGCGGCGGATGGCGGTGACGGCCAGGACGAGGCCCAGGACCGTGGCCGTCCCCGTCACGAGGCGGAAGGCGGCGAGGACCGTGCCGTCGCCGGCGGGCCAGGGGTAGAACAGGGTCATCCACAGGCCCGAGAGGCCCATGAGGAGCCCGCTGGGCACCAGGAACCGGCCCAGGGCGCGGTGGCGGGCGGGCCGGCGTCCGCGGAACCCGGGAGCGAACTGGAACGCGCCCACGAGGCAGTAGGCGACGGCGGCGAGGATGTGGACCACCACCGGCAGCGGCGCGGCGAAGAACCGCGCGTTGTCCGCGGTGACCTCCCCGCCGGCCAGCTCGGCCAGGCGGAGGGCGCCGCCGGCCATCGGGATCGCGGTGAGCGTGATCAACGCGGTGGGGATCAGCCATTCCGGCGTGCGGGACGAGGTCATGCGCCGAGTCTGGCGACGGCGACGTGCCGGTTCATCGGGAGAAGGGCCGGAGCCGAACCGTCCTCCGGGACGGTCGCGACTCGTACTTTCGGCTGGTGCTAGCGGCCGGACCCGCCTCGCACGCGGTGCGTCTCGTAGGCCCACATGGCGATCTCGACGCGGTTCCGGGCCCCCAGCTTGGCCATCAGGCTGGCGACGTGCGTCTTGACCGTGCTGAGCGTGATGTGCAGCTCGTCGGCGATCTCGCTGTTCGTCCGCCCCCGGGCCACGGTGACGAGCACCTGCTCCTCGCGGTCCGTCAGCGGTTCCACGGGCTGCGCGGGCGGCCCGGCGGGCCCGGTGGCGGCGAAGGTCCGGAGCAGGCGGGCGGTGACGGCGGGCGCGATGAGCGCGTCGCCGTTCGCGGCGGCGCGGACGGCCTGGGCGAGCAGCGCCGGCCCGGCGTCCTTCAGCAGGAAGCCCAGGGCGCCGGCCCGCAGCGCCGCGTAGACGTACTCGTCGAGGTCGAACGTGGTGATCACGACGACGGCGAGGGGGTCCTCCACCGCCGGTCCGGCGAGGAGCCGGGTGGCTTCGATGCCGTCGATGCCGGGCATGCGGATGTCGAACAGGCACACGTCGGGGCGCAGGCGTCGCGCCAGCTCCACGGCACGCCGCCCGTCCGCCGCGCCGCCGACGACCTCGATGTCGGGCTGGGCGTCGAGGATCATGGTGAGGCCGGTGCGGACGATCTCCTGGTCGTCGGCCACGAGCACGCGGACGGTCACGCGGCCGACCCCGTCCGGGGCAGCGTGGCGGTGACGGTCCAGCCGCGGCCCGGCCCCGGCCCCGCCTCGCACGTGCCGCCGAGCAGGTCGACGCGCTCGGCCATGCCGATGAGCCCGTACCCCGTCCCGGCGGTCGGCCGCGCGGCCGCGGTGTCGCCGTCGTCGCTCACGCGCAGGTGCACCGACGTGTCGTCGGCGGTGACGCGGACCTCGATGCGGGTCGCGTGGCGGGCGTGCCGCCGCGCGTTGGTGACCGACTCCTGGGCCAGGCGGTAGATCGCCGCGCCGACCGAGGGGTGCACGTCGCCGACGTCGCCGGAGATCCCCACCTCGACCGCCGGTCCCGTCCGGCCCCGGCTCGCGAGCTGCCCGAGGTCGGCGATGCGCGGGCTCGGGGTCAGGTCGGCGGGTTCGTCGCGGCGCAGGACGCGCACCATGGCGCGCATCTCGGTGAGGGCGCGGGACGCCTCGCCTTCGATCAGGCGCAGTGCGTCGGCCGCGGCGTCCGGTCGGGTCGCCGCGGTGGCCAGGCCGGCCTGGGCGCGGATCGCGATCGCCGAGACGTGGTGGGCGACCGTGTCGTGCAGGTCGCGGGCCAGCCGCTCCCGCTCGACCAGCTTCACCCGGTCCAGCTCGCGCGTCCGGACCCCGGCGCGGTAGCGGGCCGCCGTGCCCAGGGCGATGGCGGAGAACAGCACGCCGAGCCCGCCGACGACGTCCGCGAGGCCGGTCTGGCGGAAGGTCAGGGAGAGGGCCGCGCCGCCGAGCACGATCACCGAGCCGATCACGGCCTCGCGACCGGAACCCCACCGGAACAGCGAGTACACCAGGACCAGCAGGAACGCCGCCGTGTGCGGCTCGGGGCCGAACCCGCCGGTCAGCAGCGGCACGAGGCCCGTCGCGCCGAAGGCGAGGGCGACCACCGGCAGGGGGCGGGTCCGCCGCCACAGCAGCGCGGGCGCCAACGCGGCGGTGACGACCACCGAGAGCGTCGGCAGTTCCGGCCGCAGGAACCCTTCGAGCACCGCCGTCGGCACGAGCGCGCCGACGAGCGCCCAGTCCCGCCACACGCGCGCCGGCGGGTGGTGGGGACGGGGCTCGGCCCAGGTGGAGCGGAGGAGTTCCGGCACCCGGCGATCGTACGAGAGGCCGTCCGGGTGCGGATCGGTCGGAAGTACGAGGTGAGGACCACGAGGCGCACCCCCGCGAGCCGGTCGGGCGCTCGCGGGGGTGCGGGAGGGGTCGCGGAGCCGTGGCGTCACGGCCCCGGTGCCGGCACCTCCGAGTCGGCGTGCCGGGGCAGCCGGTGTGGCAGGGGGACCGGCGTCACCGAGCCGGTGTCAGGGCAGCCGGGTGATGTCCATGTACCAGTTGGTCTCCCAGGTCTCCCCGCCGTCCGCGGACATCGCCTGCTCCCAGCGCGCCGAGTCCGGCGTGATCCGCGACCACACGAAGCGGATGCGCACCGGGACGCCGTCCTGCACCTCGTCGCCGTGGAACGTGCCCACGCCGTCGGTGAACCCGCCGAACAACGGCGGGAAGAACACGCCGCTGTCGCTGCTCGCCCAGTTCAGGGACCAGCGGCCGGTCGTCGGGTCGAACAGGCGCACGGTGAGGCCGGACGTGCCGTCGGCGAAGGTGATCTCGTCGACGTTGCCCGCGCCGCCGAAGATCGGGCGCACGTCGGACGTCGACGCGAACTCCTCCCAGTCGGCGCTGCCGACCAGCCGCTGCTTCAGCCTGCGGTTGGCGATGGCCCAGCGGCCGATCAGGAAGTCGAAGTCACCCACTCGTCCCCGCCTCCACCTTGTTGCGGGTGGCGAAGAACCCGGCCGCCGCGGCGGCCAGCCCGAAGACCGCCATGATCGGCCACACCGAGTGGCCCACCTGGAGGAACAGGAAACCGCCGACGATCGGGCCGACCGCGGCGCCGAGGCCGTACATGAACTGGAAGCTGCCGATGTACCGGCCCTTCAGGTGCGCCGGGCCGGCCATGCCGGGGTAGGCGAACACCACGGGGCCGCCGATGATCTCGCCGAGCGTCCACAGCAGGGTGCCGATGACGATGACGGCCGGGCCGAGCGGCAGGCCGTACACCGCGACACCGATGCCCACCAGCGTGTACGCCACCGCGACCACGAGCTTCGGCTTCATGTTCTGCGTCTTCTTGGTGACCACCAGCTCGAACAGGATCACCGCGCCGCCGTTGAGCGCGACCGCGAGGGTGTACCAGAAGATCGGCACCCCGGACGCGCTCACGTCCAGCGGCAGCGTCGACATGTACTGGACGTAGACCACCGCGTTGAGGAACGTCGCCAGCAGGTACACGAGGTACCGCCGGTCCTTGAACACGTCGCGGTAGCTGCCGGTGGCGGGCGCCGGCGCGTCGTCGTCCGCCGCGGGCCGCTTCTCGTCGGCCTTGGCCGGCAGCACGCGGAACGCCAGCACCGCGTACGCCAGCGCCACCAGCGCTTCCACCCAGAACAGCAGCTCGTAGTTGTCGCCGCCGAGCTGGTAGAGCCCGAAGCCGATCAGCGGCGCGGCCGTCGTGCCGAGGTTCAGCCCGAACCGGTACATCGCGAAGACCATGACCTGCTGGTCGTCCGCGGTCAGCTCCGACAGCAGGGTCGCCGAGGCGGGCCGGTAGATCTGGCCGACCGCGCCGACCAGCCCCGCCGCCACCAGCAGCGTCGCGTAGTTCGGCAGGTACAGCATGGACCCGATCAGCACCGCCGACCCGGCCATGCTGAGCACGGTGGAGTTGCGCGCGCCCAGCCGGTCGGCCAGCGCGCCGCCGACGAGCACGCCGATCACGCTGCCCGCGCCGTAGACGCCCAGGGCCGTCGCCGCCTCGCCCGCGGAGTAGCCGCGGGCGGTCAGGAACAGCACCAGGAAGATGTTGAGGAAGCCACCGACCTTGTTGATGAACACGCCGCCGAGGACGGCCTTGACCGCCGGTGGTGACTCGACGAACGTGGCCCAGATGCCTGGGGACTTCTGCTGCTGAGTGGTCATGGCTCTTTCTGTTCTCCGCCTGGATCAGGCGGGCTCGACGGCGAGTGTCTTCTCCGCGGCGTCCAACCGCTGCGCGACCATCTCGCGCGTGTCGCCCACGGCGATGGCGAACGCGATGCGTCCCCAGACCGTGCCCTTGGGCGGCGGCGAGACCACCGCGCCGGGCTGGGCGACGGCCACGACCTGGTCGATGCCTTCCGGCAGCGCGTCCTCGTCGAAGCCGATGGAGCCGATGGTGGTGTCCTCGTGCTCCACGTAGAAGAACCGGATGCCGGCCACCTGCCAGTGCTGCGGCTCCAGGTCCGCGGGCAGGCCGGTCGCGGCGCCGGCGGCGGCCAGGCCGGGGTCGACGCCGGTGGCGAGCAGGCCGAGGTACGGGATCATGTCGCCGCCCAGCCTGCCGTTGACCTCGATGACCTTCGGCCCGGCGTCGGTCAGCATGAACTCCGAGTGCGTGATGCCGTCGGTGAAGCCGAGCGCCTCGTGCGTGGCCTGCAGCGCCTCCGTCAGCTCGACGTCGGACAGCAGGGGGTCGGCGGCGTCCACGAAGTGGCCGATCTCCTCCGCGTACGGGTGGTAGCCGACGACCTTGCGGCCGACGAACAGCGGCGTGACCCTGCCGTCCCGCACGACCGAGTCGACGCTGATCTCCTCGCCCGACACGAACTCCTCGACCAGGATCGGCTGGTCGGTGTCGAACACGACCGGCTCCGGGCCGCGCGCGCCCTCGGTGAACGCGAAGTTCGCCCGCAGCTGCGCCTCGTCCTCCACCTTGATCACGCCCAGGCTCGCGCCGAGGCCACGCGGCTTCAGGATGGCCGGGTAGCCGACCCGCGCCGCGGCGGCGACGGCGTCGTCCACGGTCTTGACCGGGATCGACCGCGGCTGCGGCACGCCGGCCGCGTCCAGCGCCGCGCGGGTCTGGCCCTTGTCGCGCAGCCGCCAGATCACCTCGGGGTCGCCGTTGCGCAGCCCGAGCGCCCGGGCCACGAACGCGGTGGCGTGGATGCGCACCTCGTCCCAGCACAGCACGCCGGCGAACGCCTCCTCGGCGTGCAGCTCCCGCGCGGCCTCCGCCATCGCCGGGCCGTCGGTCGTGCTCGGCAGCACCGTCCAGCCGTGCACGTGCTCCTTCTCCCACACCGGTTCGGCGGTCAGGAACAGGTGCACGCGGTAGTGGGCGCTGATCGACCGCAGCAGGTACTCGCGGTAGGTCCGCATGCCCGTGCCGACCAGGAGCAGCCGGGGCCGGTCGGACGTCTCGGGAGGGGTTGACATGGTGCCTCTTTCCTTCGTGTGGCGGGTGGTCAACTGCTGAACGACTTGGCCCGGTCGGTTTCCTCGGAGGTGACGGCGATGCGCCGGATGGCGTAGCGCAGCGTCGGCGGCGCCATCAGCGAGGTCACGACCGCGACCAGCACGATGACCGTGTAGGTCGCCGTCGTGACCACCCCGAGCCGGAGGCCCACCATCGCGACGATCACGCCGATGACGCCGCGCGCGTTGAGACCGGCTCCGAGCGCCAGTCCTTCCCAGTGGCCGAGCCGGCCCGCCCGCGCACCGAGGTAGGCGCCGGAGAACTTACCGATCACCGCGAGCGCGAGCACCACCGCGGCCGCGCCGAGCACGGCCGGGTGCCGCAGCGCGGTCAGGTCCATGCGCAGGCCGGCGGTGGCGAAGAAGATCGGCGCCAGCACCGCCATGACGATCGTGCGCAGCGGGCTCAGCCGCTCGCGGTTGAGCAGGCCGGACGAGCTGATCAGCAGACCGCACACGAACGCGCCCAAAATGGGCTCCAGCTCCAGCACGTGGGTGCCGGCCGAGAACAGCACGATGAGCAGCACCACGACCGCGACCGTGACGCCCGGTTCGTCCGAGCGGGCCGCCATCCCCATCGCGCGCTTGATCAGGGGACGTCCGAGCAGCAGCGCGAACGCGGCCACGACGATCAGCGCGCCGACCGACAGCATGACGTGGCCGGTGGTGAGCCCGGCGGTGGCCATGCCGGAGACGACCGCCAGCAGCGACCAGCCGACGATGTCGTCCAGCGCGGCGGCGGTGACGACGAGCTGCCCGATGTCGCGGTGCAGCAGGTTCATCTCCAGCAGCACCTTGGCGATCACGGGGATCGAGCTGACGCACACGGCGACACCGAGGAACAGCGCGAACGTCGGCCGAGCCGTGCCCTCGCCGATCATCGCCTGGGGCAGCAGGAAGCCCGCGCCGAACCCCAGGCCCAGCGGGATCAGCAGCCCTCCGGCGCTGACCCACGCCGCCGCCCGGCCCTGCCGGCGCGCCAGCCCGAGGTCGATGTGCATCCCGGTGAAGCCGACCAGCAGCAGCACCCCGAGCTGGCCGACCGCGTCGAGCAGGTGGATCTGCCCGGTGTCGGCCGGGAACAGCCAGCCGGACAGGCCGGGCGCCACCGCGCCGAGCAGCGACGGGCCGAGCACCACGCCGGCGGCCAGCTCGCCGACCACCGCGGGTAACCGGAACTTCGTAGCCAGCCGCCCCAGGGCGAAGGCGGCGCCCAGCAGCACACCGATCTGGAGCAGGAACAACAGCATCTGGTGCGCGCCGAGCGGACCCGGCGGCGCGGCGGCCAACAACAAGGCGGAACCTCCAGCGGAGAAAGTGGCGGACACCGCGCGAGGTCGCACGCGAACGTGGCGACCCGGCGCGGCGCGTGCGTTCAGTCCTTGTAGTACCAGTTCTCCGGGTTGATCATCCCGTACGGGTTGACCGGGCCGAACCCGCCGAGGGTGTCGGCCACCTCGAACAGGCGGATCGGGAAGTTCGGCGTGAAGATCACCGGGACCTGCTCGGCGATGTAGTCCTGGTACTCGTAGAGCACTTCCAGGTCGTCGCTGGTCACCGTGCGGTTGATCAGCTCGTCGGCCTTGGCGTCGCTGTAGAAGCCGAAGTTGCCGCCCGCCTTGGTCGAGAACAGGATCTCGCCGGTCGGGTGGTGGTACGCCCACCCGCCGTTCCAGCAGCACATCTCCCACGTGCACGGCGTGGTCGCGGTCGGCTCGCACGGCGCGTCCTCGGCGACCAGGATCGAGCCGTACACCTCCTGCAGCCGCAGTTCGATGCCCGCCTCGGCGGCGGCGTCGCGGAAGTTCTCCATCAGCCGGGTCAGGGCCGGGCGGCCCTCGACGTACCGCATGAGGATGCTGAGCTTGGTGCCGGCGGGGATGCCCGCGCCCGCCTCGCCGGGACCGGTGCCGGGCCGGACGCACACCGCGGGGGTCTGGCTGGTGTCCCAGCCGTTGGCCTCCAGCAGTTCCTTGGCGTGCCGGGGGTCGAACGGCAGCGGCCACGCGCCCTCGCGCTGGCGCGGCGAGACGTAGTCCGTCTTCGGGTACATCGGCACGGGGCCGTTCTGCCGGTACGCGTAGCCCTGGTAGATGTCGCGGACCGCGGTGTCCTGGTCCAGCGTGCTCTGCAACGCCTGCCGGATGTAGGTCTGCGCGAACATCTTCCCCACGACGGTGGGGTTGTTGTAGTTCAGCGAGATGTACCGGATGCAGAACGCGCTCTGCGGGTACATCGTGTACTTGCCCTCGAGCGGGTTCGGGCCGCCGACCATCGGGTCGACCGCGGGCTCGGTGGCGAAGCTCAGCGGCAGGTAGCCGACCTGGATGCCGTTCTCGGCGTCCGGACCGGCCTGGAGCATCTCGTACTGCTCCTCGTCGGAGAACGTCGGGATCTGCCGGAACTCGTCCAGGTACGGCTTGTTCGGGCCGGAGTAGTGCTCGTTCGGCACGAACGTGACGACGCCTTCGAGCGTGTAGCTCTTCAACCGCCACGGCCCGCTGACGACGCTCCAAATAGGACTGTCGGCCCACTTGGTGCGGTGCGCGTTGCCCTCGTCGACGATGTTGCCCTGCTCCGCCATCAGGTACTCGTAGACGGCCTCGACGTCGGCCAGGTCGCCGGAGGCGTTGGCCGGGCCGGCCGCGGTGCGGTCCCACGCCTTCGGCAGCGGCGTGATCGTGCTGAGCTGGTTGTACAGCACCCAGTGCTTCGAGTAGACCTTGTCGAAGGTGAAGTAGACGGTGTCCTCGGCGAGCTTGCCGTAGGAGGTCAGGTTGTCCGGGAAGTAGCCCGGCACGTACTCGCCGTACCGCGCGCCCTTGACCTTCATCAGGTTGACCCAGAACAGCACGTTGTCCGCGGACAGCGTCTCGCCGTTGGACCACTTCCACGGCTTCACCTTGATGGTGACGGTGAGGCCGTCCTCGCTCCACCGCGGCTCTTCGCCGATGCTCTGCGCGTAGTCGACGTTGGGCGTGCCGTCGCTGCCGAAGTAGTACAGCGTGCGGTACATCAACGCCTGGAACTCCAGGATGTTGCGGGTGCCCATGCGCTCCGCGGGCGTGAACGGGAAGATCACCGCGGGCGGGAAGCCGGGAGCGCACGCCCACGTGACGGTGCCGCCCTTGCGCGGTGTGCCCTCGGTGCGCTCGGTGACGGTGCTGGCTGATGTCATGGTCGGGTCGTTCCTGTTCTCGTGACGTGGCTGCGGGACGTCGCGGTGGACGTGGCAGGGGACGTGGCCGCGGAACGGGCCGGGGGAACGTGCCGGGAGTCGCGGCCGGACGGGTGGCCGCGCGCTGTGCCGCGAGGTCGGCCGGGGAGCCGGCCGGGAAGCGTGCGCCGGAGGACGAGGCGCCGGTGGCCGTGGCCCTGGCCGGCGCCGCGCGACCCGCGGACGTGGCGGGGGAACGCTAGTGGGCGGGGATCTCCTCGATGACCGACTCGCCGCTGTCGGCGTGCGCGCCGAAGCGCTCCCACACCTCGGCCAGCCGGATGCGGCCGTCCTCCAACACCTGCGGGGTGCTCCGGCAGTGCCCGGAGATCACCTCGCCGTCGTCCAGCACCATGCAGTACGCGAAGTCGAGGCTGCCGTCGGGCGCGCACGTGCCGGTGAGCGCGCCGCGCCGGGCGCGACCGCCGAGGAACTCGCCCCACAGCAGGTCGCCCTGCTGCCGGTAGACCGCGACCCGGCTCTCCTCGGGCGCGCCGTCGGCCACGGGGCGGAACCTCTTGCCGTCGTAGTTGATCACTGTCCAGGTCCCCCTCGGAGTTCGAGCGTGCAGCACTTGGCGCTGCCGCCGGATTTCAGGAGTTCGGAGAGGTCGACGCCGATCGGCGAGAAGCCGCGGCGCACGAGCTCGTCGGCCAGCCCGACGGCCTCCTGGGCCAGCAGGACGTGCTTGCCGTCCGACACCGCGTTGAGGCCGAACACCTCGGCGTCGTGGTCGTCGGCGAGCACGGCGTCCGGGTACAGCGCGCGCAGCGCCTCCCGGCTCTCCGCGGAGAAGGCCGCCGGGTAGTACATGACCTCGTCGTCGTCGAGCACCGCCAAGGCGGTGTCGAGGTGGTAGAAGCGGGGGTCGACCAGCTCCAGCGGCACGACCTCGCGGCCGAAGAACTCCGCCGCCTCCGCGTGCGAGCGCCGGTCGGTGCGGAACCCCGTGCCGGCCAGGACGCGCGACCCGACGACCAGGTAGTCGCCCTCGCCCTCGTTGACGAACTCGGCGTCACGGGTCGTGTAACCGCGGTCCGCGAACCACTTCAGGTACGCGGGACCCTCGGGGACGCGCTGCTCGTGCCGGAAGCGCGCGGACAGCACGCGGCCGTCCACGACGGTCGCGCCGTTGGCCGCGAACACCATGTCCGGCAGGCCGGGGATCGGGTCGATCAGCTCCACCTGGTGCCCCAGGCCGAGGTAGAGGTTGCGCAGGCGTTCCCACTGGAGGACCGCGATCCCGGTGTCGGTCGGCTTCTCCGGCCGCATCCAGGGGTTGATCGAGTAGGTGACGTCGAAGTGCTCGGGTCGGCACATGAGGTAGCGGCGGGGGCGCGCCACGCGGCGTCGGGTCTGCTGCGGCACGGGGTTGTCCTCTCGTGGTGGACGTGACCGGGGTCGGGCGCCGTGGGTGCGCGGCGCCCGACGCCGCTGATCCTGCTGGGGGTGGTGCTACTGGAACGTGACGTCGATCTTGGCGGCCAGGTCGTTCATCAGCGCGAACGCGTCCGCCTCGGACTCACCGGTGGTGCCCAGGAAGCCGATGATCGTGTTGCCCTCCGGCGGGCGCTTGATCAGGTCGCCCGGTCGGGCGGTGATCTTGAGCAGGAACACCCGGTCGGATTCGCTGACCTCCTCCGGCACGCGGACCTCGCGCACCACGCCCGCGTCGGAGATCAGGCACATCGCGGTGATGTGCGTGCCGGTCGGCTGGAAGTGCCGGACCGACGGCTCCCGGCCCGCGCCGATGTCCACGACGGCCGCGATGGGGTCGTGCCCGGCGGTGATCCGGGCGATGGCGTCGAGCCCGCCGCCGCCGACCCGTGCCGCGATCTCCAGCAGGTACGGCTTGCCCTGGTGGAAGCGGACCTCGGCGTGCATGACGCTGCGCCGCAGGCCCTGGGCGTGCGCGCCGGCCTTGACCACGGCGTGCACCGCGGCCAGGTCGTCCGCGCTCATCGACGTCGGCGCGTGGTGCACGTCGTCGTCGAACGTCCCGCCCTCGGCGGTGATCCGGTCGACCACCGAGCCGAGGTAGACCTCGTCGTCCCAGGCCACGGCCTCCATGAGGTATTCCTTGCCGTCCAGGAACGACTCGACCAGCAGGCCGTTGGGCCCCAGGTCGATGCCCTCGGCCTCGGAGTTGGCCCAGAAGAGGTCCAGGATGCCCGCGGCGGCCTGCTCGTAGTGCTCGGTGAGCTCCGCCTCGTCGTCGCACTTGAAGACGAAGTGGCTGCCCGCGCCCAGCGTCGGCTTGATGATGACCGGGTAGCCGAACTCCGCGGCCGCGGCCTTCGCCTCGTCCAGCGCGGTCACGTACCGGTAGCCGGGGATCGGCGCGCCGGCCTTCTCGTGCGCCTGCCGCATCAGGTACTTGTTGCGGCAGTTGAGCGCGGCCTCGACGCCGATGCCGGGCAGGCCCAGCGCCTCCGCGATCGCGGCCACCGCGATCACCGCCGCCTCGGAGAACGTGATCACGCCGTCGAACCGCTCGGTGGCGTGCCACTGCTTGGCGACGCTGATCATGTCGTCGATGTTCTTCGACCCGACCAGGCGGTAGCGCTCGGCGGGCCAGAAGTCCTCGGTGCCCTCCCCGTTGAGCACGTGGAGGTCCACGCCCAGCGCCTCCACCTGCTCGTAGCGCGAGTGGTAGTACTGGAGGTACTGGCGGGTCTCGATGGCGAGCAGCTTCATCGGGTGTCGCCTCCCAGGACGCCGTCGAGAGCGCCGCGCGACCCGGTGCTCTCGGTGACGGCGGGCAGTGTCGGGAACCGGAACACCGGGACCGCCTGCGGCATCTCGTCGTCGATCGTCAGGTCGACGCCCTGCAGCGCGAGGTCGTCGGCCACGTCCACGAGGATCGGCGCGGCGCAGGCCAACAGCGTCCGCACCTCCAGCAGCAGGTCGCCCGGCGCGACCGGCGAGTGGCCGTTGCTGCGGCCGTCGACCTTGTCGGCCAGCGCCCGCAGCCGGGCCAGCTGCACCAGCACCGTCTCGGCGGCCCGGCCCAGGCTGAAGCTGGGCAGGTCGTAGCAGAGGCGGAACCGCTTCAGCATCGCCACGGCGCGCTGCCGGCCCTGTTCGGTGGTCGGCAGGTTGCCGGACGTGTCGACGTCGACCAGCGCCAGCGCGACGGAACCGGCCAGCGCGTTCCACGGCTCGACCAGCCGCCGGGTCGTGGTGGCGGCCAGCGCGTCGCGGGTGAAGTTGGTGCGCTGGAACTCCGGCGCGGTCAGCGCCAGGTAGAAGCGCACCAGGTCCCGCGGCACCTCGGCGAGCAGGTCCGCGCTCCAGATGAGGTGGTTGCGGCTGGTGGAGAACTTCTCGCCGTCGAGGTCGTAGAACTCGTTGCAGACGTTGTTCTCCGGGGTGATGTACCGGTCGCCGTGCGCCAGCAGCATCACCAGGTCCATCAGGCCCCAGTGGTACACGTTGTCGAAGCCGTGGAAGTACACCAGCTCCGCGCCGCGCTCGGCGCGCCAGTGCTCGTCGGTCCCCGCCGTGTTCCGGCCCAGCTGCGTGGCGGTCCACCACGTGCTGTAGATCGACGCCGGCATCGCCTCGACCCACGGGTAGACGATCTGCCCCGGGGTCTCCGGGAACGGCGCGCCGATGCCCCACGTGCCGGGGATCGTGATCGGGATGTCCGGCAGCGGCTTGGCCAGCAGCTCGCCGATCAGCTGGCGGGCGTGCGGGCGCCACCGCGGCGTGCGGGCGGCGTAGTAGCTCGTCAGCCGCTCCCGGTACTCCTCCATCGGCAGCACGAGGATCTCGTGCTCCCGGTAGACCACCGGGTCCGACGGGTCGATGGTGTACTTCGGGTCCAGCAGCTCGTCGAAGTTGTTGGGGTGCCCGCAGCTCTCGCACGCGCCACCGCAGCTGCCGGTCAGGCAGACCGGGCACGTGCCCGTCACCAGGCCGTCGTAGAGGTACGCGCCCGCGTTCCTGGCGTACGGCAGCCGCACCGTGCGGAGCCGGAACCGGCCGGCCGCGTGCAGCTCCATCAGGAAGTCCACGACGGTCCGCCGGTAGCGGTCGTCGATCGGCGGCAGGCCGACCATGAGGGTGCCCATGGCGGCGAGCGAGCGCTCGATCTTGGCCGTGGAGGTCTCCACCAGCTCCTGCGGGGTGGTGCCCCGCCGGTGGGCCGTGGACACCACGTAGCTCTGGCTGTCGTCGGTGCACGTCGTGTAGATCACCGGGCGGCCAGTGGCGCGTAAGTACCGCGCGTAGATGTCACCCGAGAGGTACGGGCCCGCCATGTGGCCGACGTGCAGGTCGCCGTTCGACGTGGGGGTCGCGGCGATGACTATGGCGGGTCGGGCCTGGTCGCTCACGCGGCTCCTTCCTGGTGACGGGCCGCGAACTTGTCGGCCATCTCGGCGTCCCACCAGATCGCGTAGAACTGGAACTCCGCGTCGCCGCGGTTGACCACCTGGTGGTGCTCGTGCGGCGTGAAGTGCACGACGTCACCGGCCTTGAACGGCGACGTGCCGTCCTTGGTGATGATCTCGGCCTCGCCGGTCATGGCGACCCAGATCTCGTACTCGTGGTGACCGTGCGCGCCGGACTCGGCGCCGGGCTTGACCACGCACCAGGAGCCCTCGAACGGCGCGTTCACCAGCTCCCACGGCATCAGGCGCTGCGCGACCAGTCCGTTGTCCTGTTTGAGGTTCTCGCGGTCGAGGCTGCGGATTTCCATCATGGTGACGTCTCCCTCGTCGGCTCAGGCGGGTTGGGGCGTGCCGGTCAGCATCTCGGACACCTGGCGCGGCACCGCCGGGCTGTCCACGTCGGATTCCTCGCGCCCGGCGCGCAGGTCGGCGACGATCTCGCCGGACCGCACGGCCAGGACGCTGATCAACGAGTCCGCGATGCCGTGCGTGGCCTCGTTGACGCCCTGAAGGTAGACGCGCGCGGTGACCGAAGGCGGCAGGGCCATCCGGTAGTTGCGCGTCACGGTGAAGCCCTCGGCGCCGACGGACTCGGCCAGGGTGCGGGTCAGCAGCGGCATCCGCTTGTCGAAGCCGGTGCCGAGCAGCACCACGTCGCAGTGCAGCTCGGACTTCTCGCCCGTCTTGCGGTCCAGCAGCGTCAGCACGACGTCGTCGCCGTCGAGGCGGGTGTCGACGATCTCCGCCATGGTGATCATCGCCATGCGCTCGGTGCCGGTCAGCCGCTCCAGGTACATGGTGCGGTAGAGGTTGTCGAGCGTCTGCGGGGAGAGGCCGGAGTAGTTGGTCCGGTGCATCTCGCGCAGCAGCTGCTCGCGCGCCTCGGGCTGCGCCTTGTTGAACGTGTCGACGAACGACGGGTAGAACAGCTCGTTGGTGAACTTGCTGCTCTCGTAGCCGTTCAGGCCGATCGAGCGCATCACCATCGTCACCGTGGAGTTCGGGAAGTCCTGGTGCGCCGACCACAGCATCTCCGCCGCGCTCTGCGCGCCGCCGACCACCGCGATCCGGTGCGGCGCCTGCGGGTCGAGCTGGGCCACCCGGTAGGTGAACTCGGTGCTGTGGATGACCCGCTCGCGCGGCAGCGAGGCGAACTCGGCCGGCACGTGCGCGTCACGGCCCATGCCCACCACGAGGGTGCGGCAGGTCACCGTGCCGCCGTCGGCGAAGCGCACGAGCCACTGCGACACCGTGCCGTCGTCCTCGCGGCACGGCTCCACACCGACCACGCGGCGGCCGTGCTGGACGCGCACCGACTGCAGGGAGCGCGCCACCCACGCCAGGTAGTCGGAGATCTCCAACCGGTACGGCGTGAACGAGCCGAGGTTGATGAACTCGTCCAGCCTGCCGATCGAGTGCAGGTAGTTGACGAACGAGTAGTTGCTGCGCGGGTTGCGCAACGTCACCAGGTCCTTGAGGAAGGACACCTGGCTCTGCGACCACGGCAGCAGCATGCCGCGCTGCCACGCCACGTCGTCGTGCTGCTCCACGATGAGGGCGCGGGCCGCGAGGTCCGGGTCCAGCTCTTCCAGTGCGACGGCCAGCGCGAGGTTCGCCGGGCCTGCGCCTATCGCGAGCAGTTCTACATCCTGGTGGTCCAACGCAATCTCCAAGCCTTGTCGGGCGGTGGCGCCGGGTCGCGGCGCCACGGACGTGGGAGGGCTGAGCCGACGGGACCGAGCGCGTCGGCGCGCGGTCCGGCGGCACCGGGGCGGGCGCCCCGGTGCGGTCACCGTGTCGGCGGGGTCTAGACGGGCTCGGACGGGCGCACGAGCGCCACGATGTCGGCCACGGTGCGGGCCGCGTGGAAGGAGCGCAGGTCCAGCGTCACGTCGAGCCGGCTCTCCAGCTGGGACAGCGCGTCCAGCGAGCTGATGCTGTCCCACTCGTGCTGCGCCAGCACGGGGCGGTCGCGCAGGTCGTCGGCGGACACGTCCAGCGCCCCGCTGAGGATGTCCAGCACGGTCTCTTCCACGGCGGCCGTGGCTGCGGTGTCGGTCATCCCGGGACCTCGTTCCCTTCGAGTACCTTGATCCAGGCGGGTGTGCTCACGGCGTCACCGGTCAGGGCGAGGGTGAAGGCACCGTCGCCCGCGTCGGTGAAGCCGGCCTTGCTCCAGAAGCCGCTCGCGACGCCGTTCTTCTTGGACGGCACGAACCGGCCTTCCAACGTCGTGGCGCCGGCCTCGCGGGCCTGCCGGGCGAGCCACGCGGCGATCGCGAGCTCGACGCCGCGGCCGAGCACCCGGCAGCTGAGCACCAGGTTCTCCACCCGCCACACGTCGTCGCCGCACTCCACCCACGCCGCGCCGATGACGCCCTCGTCACCGAACCGGTCGGCGACGGCGAACGTGGCGACCAGGCGGCCGGGGTCGGCGATCCGCTCGGCCGTCGCGGCCTCGTCGAACCGCAGGCCGGTGAGGTTGAACTGGTTGGTGCGGGCGGCCAGCTGCGCCACCCGGGCCACGGAGAACTCGGAGGCCCGTTCGACGGTCAGCTCGACGCCCAGCGCGTGGAGGTAGTCCTCGGACGAGCCGAAGCCGCCTGCGAAGTCGCTGCGCAGCGCCCTGGTCCGGTACAGGCCCGGCCGCTGCCGGTCGGTGTCGGTCAGGTCCGGCACGTCGAACCACCCGTGGCTCAACAGCGTCCGCACGATGTGCGCCGGGTCGCCGTCGGCGGCCAGCACGGCCACCTCGGGCAGCTCCGCGCTCACGTGGCCGCGCTCGAACGGAGAGTCGTCCAGGAACACGAACGACTGCGTGCCCAGCCCCAGCGTCTCGGCGGCGCCGCGCAGGTTCTCGGCCTTCGGCCCCCAGTTGACCGCGGTGGCCGAGAACGCCTCGGGCCGCAGCAGGACGTCCGGGTGGGACGTCAGCGCGTCGTCCACGATCGCGGCGTCGTTCTTGCTCGCCAGCACCAGGATCACGCCCTGGTCGCGCAGCCGGCGCGCGGTGCGCTGGACCTCGCTGTAGGCGTTGCCGGGGTACAGCCCGCCGAGCTGCACGCCCTGCGCGCCGACCTCGCCGAGGACGCCGCCCCACAGGGTGTTGTCCAGGTCGAGGGCCAGCACCTTGCGCGACAGCCCGGTCTTGGCCTGCGCGAACCGCCGGACCTCGCGGGCCAGCAGGAACAGCGCGCCGTCCGTGTACGGCAGGTCGCCGTAGCGGTGCAGCCGGTCGTCACGGGCCGCGAACGGGGCGTCGGCGAGCACGCTGACCAGGTCGGCGACCGCGACCTGGCGGCTCTCCTCGGCCAGCGCCAGGATGCCCTCGTTGAGCCCGGCCCAGGCGCGGGCGACCGCGGCGCGGGACCGCCACCCGATCACGCTGTCGCGCACCTGCGCGGGCAGCGGGACCGTGTGGAGCACGACCGTGGACGTGAATCGGTCCACAGCGGACAGAACCAGGTCGCGCAGGTCCGCCAAGCGCTTCCGCACGTGCTCGGCGAAACCGTCGACGTCGACCGCGTCCCACTCGGGCGGCAGGAAGTACGACTCGTCCAGCAGGCAGGCGACCAGGTCCGGCTCGCCGGAGTCGGCGAAGCCGCCGGTGGCCAGGGTCAGCTCGAACATCCCGTACGGGCCGGGCTCGATCGTGGGCAGCACGCCCGCGCCGACCAGGCTCGCCCGCAGGATCTGCTCGAACGAGCCGATCGTGCACGTGGCCAGCACGGCCACCCGCAGCGGGCGCAGGTCGTGGTCCTCGGGGTCCAGCCTGGCCAGCAGCTTGCCGGCCTTGCGCAGCACGGCCGGGTCCTCGATCCGGGCCAGCGTCGTCCGCTCGGCGATCCCCGGCACGCGGCGGTCGGCGACCGCCCCGCGCAGGGAGTCGAGCAGTGCCTGGGTGTCGGTCATGCTCACACCCGCACCAGCGTGCAGTACCAGCGCATGCCGATCGAGATGCCGCACAGCGCCACCACGTCGCCGGGCTGGACGTCGCCGCGCTCGATGTGCTCGCCGAGGCAGAACAGCTGGTCCGCCGCGCCCATGTGGCCGTGGCTGAGGGACAGCTCGGCGTTGGTGTGCTCGACGGTGACGCCGAACGGCTCGGCGACCTCCTCGATCGTGTCCGCGCTGTCGTTGATGTAGATGACGTGCTTGAGGTCGTCACGCGTGAGGTCCGCGCGCTTCAGGGCGTTGTCGATGCTGTCGGTGATCCGCTGGTTGAGCGTCGCGACGAACTCCCGCAGCTTGGCGGGGTTCTTCTCGAAGTGCTCGTGGATGCGGGCGTGCCCGGGGGGCGCGTCCTTGGCGGTCCAGCCGTCGAGCGGGACCGGGGTGACCGCGCCGCCGACGTCGGTGCGGAAGAAGTCGGACAGGTCCGGGTCGGTGAACTGCTCGGTGGACAGCCACCGCACGTTCTCGTGGCCCCGCTTGATGACCGCGGCCACCGCGCCGTCGCTGTGCACCGCGTTGTTGACGTTCATCCGGTTGCGGTGGAACTCGCTGACCCGGTTGACCGCGATGAACAGCACGTTGCGCAGCTCCGGCTGCACGGCCATGAGGCCCGCCACGTAGCCGAGGCCCGTGACGCCGCACGCGCAGCCCTCGTTGAGCAGCAGGGTCTGGATCGTGCCCTCGACCTTGAGCTGCCGGGCGACGCCCGCGGAGGTGTCCCAGTGGTGGTAGTCGGGCACCTCGGAGGCGGCGACGACGATGAGGTCCAGGTCGTTGGCGCTCATCCCGAGCTTGTCGAGCGCGTCGCGCCCCGCCGCGGTGGCGAGGTCGGTCGCCGTGACGCCGTCGGGCGCGCGGTGGAAGGTGTGGTAGCCCCAGCGGATCACGCGCTCGGGGTCGCTGACGTAGTCACCGGCCGTCTTGGCGACGTCCCGGTCCTCGCCGGTGGCGTACCCGAAGCCCGCGACACCGAACTCCACGAGCTGGCTGACCATAAGTGCTCCTATTCGAGGCCGGACGTGTGCTGCCGGCGAAATCAGTCGGCGAAGAATCAGTCGGCGATGTACCTGTGGCGAAGCGAGTCCGCGAAGTGGTCGCCGCGGAGCTGTGAGAAGAAGTGGCGCAGTACCTCGCCCCCGTCGCTACCCCTAGCGTCGGAGGGCTGGTGACCTGCGGTGTCGGGATCGACGAGCCCTGGTGGAGATTATTCCCCAGCAGTCCTTGCGAACCAATTGAAAACGTTGATGCGGTCAAACGCCGGCATGGTTTTCCTGATGCCACCCATAGGGTTCACCGTGGTCGTCACGGAGCAGGGGCGCGTCGTCGCGTCCGGTAGTGCACCAGCTCCACGAGCACGCCGGCGGGCTTGCGCAGGTAGAGGAACGCCACCGTCATGCCGGGGCGCGCGCCCTGGCACGGCTCGGCGTCCACGGGCGTGAACCCGTTGCCGCGCAAGCGGGTCAGCTCCGCTTCGAGGTCGTCGACCTCGAACGCGATGTGGTACAGGCCCGGCCCGTTGCGGGCGAGCCGGCCGTCGATCGACGACCCCTCGGCCACCGGCGCCACGACCTCCACGGCGGGCAGCCGCGGATCGGGGCCGAACTGCCAGAAGTCACAGGACACCCCGTAAGGCTCCGCGACCCCGGCCTCCACTTTGGACAGACCGAGGGCGGCGAGCAGGACGCCGACGCCCTCCGCGTCACCGGTCGCCAGGCCCACGTGGTCGATGCCGAGGATCATGCCCCCACCAGCTCCCGCGCGGCCCGCCGGCTGGCGGCGAGCACGGTCTTGGCCGCGCCGCCGCTGCCGCCGGTGAACGTGAACACGCCGTCGCCGACGTGGTCGAGCCGCAGGCCGGCCGGCGTGCGGTAGCAGTCGAACGACGCCACCACGCGCTCCGGCGCGACCGGCTCGGCGGCCAGGCCGAAGCGCCGCCGGGCCACGTCCGCCACCCGTGCCGCCAGGTCGTCGTCCGGCGTCACCTGTGCCGGGTCGACGTCCCAGCGTTCGCAGCCCAGGCCGAGCAGCGCGAGCCCGTCGCCGTGCGGCCGCCCGTACAAGCCGGTGACGTCGTCGACGAACCCGCTGCGGCACGGCAGTTCCAGCCGGTGCAGCCCGTACTGGATCTGCTTGGTCCGCAACGTCCCGCCGTGCTCGACCAGCCGCGGCGTCCACGCGCCCGCCGCGACCACCACCGCGTCGAAACCCTCGGCGGACCCGTTGGCCGGGCGCACGGACGGCCCGGCCGACACCTCGGCGACCCGCTCGTGCCGCACCTCGACCCCGTTGCCCGCCGACCACTTCAGCGCGTGCTCGCGGAGCCGGGCGGGGGACAGGTGCCCGGCGTGGCGCTCGACCACGCCGACCGTGTCGTCCGCCACGTCCCGGAAACCGAAGCGCCGGGCCAGTTCCGCGCCCGTCACGACGGTCGCCGAGCCGGGCAGCGCCGCGTCCACGACGGCCAGCGACGCGGTCGGGTCCACTCCGGACGACAGGTGGACCGAGCCGATCTCCCGGTACCCGGTCCACTCCAGCAGGTCGTCGTCCGCGCGCAGCTCGGCCAGGCTCGCCGCCGCGTCGGCCGCGGCGGCGGGGTCGGTCTCGAACCCGCGGACCAGCCCCCCGGACGCCGCCGACGCGTCGGACGGGACGGGCTCGCCCGCGAACACCACCACGTCCGCCCGTTCCCGCCGCAGCCGCCACGCCAGCAGCGCGCCGGCGACACCGCCGCCGACCACCGCGACCCTCACGCCCGCCTCGCCTCGACGGCGCGGCGCAGGTCGTCGGTGAGGTCCGCGCCGCGCCGGCTCAGCGGCAGGGGGAGGTCGTCGCGGGCGAACAGCTCGCCGGCGAGCTTCAGCGTCTCCGGCGTGCCCGCGTACCGCGGGTACAGCCACAGCACCAGCGTGTCCAGCACCTTGTCGCCCCGCAGCCGCGCGACCTCCGGGATCTCCCGGAAGAACCGCTCCACGTACGGCTCGGTCAGCTCGCGCTGCTCCGGCTGCCAGAAGCCCTCGGCCAGCGACCACAGGTGGTAGCTCGACAGGCTCGCGTCCGTGGTGATCGATCGCCACGCCGCCTCCTTGGCCGCCGCGTCGGGACGCGCCGCCCGCGACTTGATCGCGAACTGCTCGGTGTGCGTGCTCGGGTCGGCCTCGTACGCGGCGTCGATCTCCGCCTCCGACAGCGCGCCCAGCACGGCAAGCCGGTACCGCGCCCGCCACGCCAGGTCGGCGTCCAGCTCCAGCCCGGCGGGCGGCGGCGTGCCGTCCAGCCAGCCGCGCAGCTCGGCCACGTCGGTGGCGAACTCGATCAGGCCGCGGCACAGCGCCAGGCCCAGCTCGTCACCGGGTTCGACGGCGGCCAGCCGGGCGCGGGCCGCGTCGGCGACCTTCGCCAGCGCGGCGGGCCGCAGCGCCGGGTCGAGGAACCGGTCGGCCACGTCGATCCGCGCCTGCTCCAGCACCTCGATGACGATCGACAGCTCGGTCTCCACCGCGAGCATCCGGGCCACCAGGTCGAGGTGGTACGCGGCGGGCACCGCGCCGTCCAGCACGCCCTGCAGCAGCGACGCCCACACCATCGCCCGGTTGATCGGCGCCAACGTCGGCAGCACCTCGGGCAGCACGGCCTGCGACGCCGCGTCGTAGCGGATCTTCGCGTAGGTCAGGTCGTTCTCGTTGAGCAGCAGGAACCTCGGCGCGTCCCGGCCCACCAGCTCGGGCAGCTCGGTGCGCGCGCCGTCCACGGTCACCCGCACGGTCTCGTGCCGCTCGCCGTACAGGCCGATGTCGATCGTGTGCGGGCGCAGCACGGGGTGCGACTCGGGCGCGGTCTGGACCACCGCGAACGAGGCGATCTTCCCGTCCTCGACGGTGAACTCCGGCGCGAGCGTGGTGACGTTGGCGCTGCCCAGCCACTTGTCGGCCCAGTCGCCCAGGTCGTGGCCCACGGCCTCGCTCAGCGCGGCGTTGAAGTCCGCGTACGAGGCGGTGCCGTAGGCGTGCCGGGCGAAGAACGTCCGCAGGCCCTCGCGCAGCTTGTCGTCGCCGATGTGGTTGGCGAGCTGCCGCAGCGCCGACGAGCCCTTGAAGTACGAGATGCGGTCGAGGTCGAGCAGCGCCGTCATCGCGTCCGGGCCGTCGATCCACACGGGGTGCGTGGACGGGCGCTGGTCGGCGACGTACGCCTGGCCCTTGCGGCGCGCGGAGAACGTGGTCAGCGGCCCGGTGAACTCGGTGACCTCGCTCGGCACCCGGTGCGCCATGTAGTCGGCGAACGCCTGGCCCAGCCACAGGTCGTCCCACCAGCGGTTGGTCACCAGCCCGGCCCACCACATCAGCGACAGGCCGTGCGCGATCACCACCGCGCGGGTCTCGTGCTCGCTGCGCGGCGCGGGCGTGCGGAACAGGTACAGCTCCTTGATCAGCACGCAGCCCGGGTGGTCCAGCGACAGGTAGCTGAACTCGGGCGCGAAGACCTGGTCGAACCGCCCGAACGGGTAGCGCACCCCGAACAGCCGGTGGAACTCGTCCAGGCACTGCCCGGTGACCTCGAAGATCTCCTTGATGTCGGCTTCCAGCGCCTCGGCGACCGACGCGCGGCAGTGCACGCCGAGCGGCACGCCGTCGTGGACGGTCTCGAAGGCGACGTAGGGGCCCGCCACCACGGTGGTCAGGTACGTCGACTGGGCGACGGTCTGCACGACCTCCCAGCGGCCGGGCGCGAGCCGCGTCGCGGCGCCGGTGCCGAGCACCGCCCAGTCCTCGGGCACGGTCAGCGCGAACGTGAACGGCGCCTTGAGGTCGGGCTGGTCGAAGCAGGCGAAGATGCGGGGCGCGTGGTCGAGGAACACCGAGCCGTAGACGTAGACCCGGCCGTCCGCGGGGTCCACGTACCGGTGCAGTCCCTGGGACTCCCGGGAGTACGCCATGTCGGCGACGACCACCAGGTCGTTCACGGCGGCGAGGTCGGCCAGCGGGAGCCGGCCGTCCTCCAGCGCGTCGACGTCGAGCGGGCGCCCGTTCAGCGACGCCTCCAGCAGGGTCGCCGGCTTGAGGTCGAGGAACGTCGTGGCGCCCGGCTCTGCGGCGTCGAACGAGATCTTCGTAATGGAACGAAATGACTTTTCACCCGTGGTCAGATCCAGCTCCACGTGGTACTCGCGAACACGCAACAATGCGCTGCGGGTGGCGGCTTCGAGGCGAGTCAAGCTGGCCATGCGCAGACCCTCTCCTGATTGGTGGAGCGATCGTAAGCGCGGAACGGGCCAAGTCAACGACTCGTTCTCACCACCGGCCGCCGGCCTATCGCAAAAGCTTATGGCGCGCGTTCGGGCGGACCTGGGGAGCCGTTCGGGTTACCTCGAATGGCCCTGTGGCTATGCTTTGCCCTCCAGGTGAGCTGCGGCGACGCGCTTCGGCACGCACATCCGCCACGCTTCCACAACCAGTTCCTCAAGTTCTTGGCGGTCGAGTCGGGCCAACGTCACACGGGCCCAGTTGTACCGCTCGTCGGACGGGACCGGCATGTGGAACTTGTCTGGGTCAGACGCAACCAACGCGGCCCGCTCCTCCTTCGGAAATGCGAACCCCATCGTCTGTTCATCCGGTGACAACGCGAGGTACACGATTCGTCCGATGCGGAATTTCACCCGGTCGTGAACCAACGCCTCTTCCGTGCGCGGGAGGGCGCGCGCGATGCGGCGGACGTCGTCCGCGGTGACCCCGGCCGACGGGGCCGTCCAGTTCCGGGTGAACGCCAGGTAGCAGTACTCGTCGATCATCTTCGCCAGCGAGCGGCCCGGCCGGCCCAGTGCCGCGGCCAGCTCCGGCTCCGGCGCCCCGGCCTCCGCGAGCAGGTCCGCCGCCCAGGACCGCGTCAGCGCCAGGTGCGCCCGGTAGGCGGCGCCGTCGCGCGCGCCGTGCAGCCGTTGCGCGATCAGGTTGTCCCACGGCGGCAAGGCGTTGGGGCGCAAGGCGAACAGCAGCTTGGACGCGGCGGTCGGGCCGAGCGTGCGGGTGGGCGCGGCGGGTGACGCGGCGAGGTCCGCGAAGGCCGCGGCCAGCCGTTCCACCTGGTCGTCGGTCAGGTCGGCCAGCCACGTGGCGTGGTCCGGCAGCTCGCCGTGCCACCGGTCCCACCAGGCGGCCAGGCTCGCGTCGAGCACCTTGGGCTCGCCGTCGCGCGGCTTGCGGATGCGGCAGCCCCAGGCGTTGAGCCAGACGTGTAACGCGTCGCGGTGGGCGGCCAGGGAAAGGTCGACGCGGGGAGCGGTGGCCGATTCCAGTGCGGCCCAGGACCGGTCGGGCTGGTCGAACCCGCCGAACTCGAGGACGGCGGCACGCAGGGTTGCGAGGTCGGGTTTCACGCCGTGGGACACTAGTTGAGCGCGCCGCCGCAGCTCGCGGCCCCGGAACGGGAACGCGTGTCACCCTTGCGCGGCAAGCGGCGCGTCGGTAAGAAGACAGCCGACGAGTTCGTGGTCGCACCCGACCTGCCGCGTCCAGCCCGCCCCAGCTGAGCGCACCCCATCCCACTTCCGCCGTGACGCCGTGGCACCGCCACGCCGTCGTCACGGCGGTGTCCTTGGAGTGTCCGGATGAGCGAGCAAGAGACCTGGTTGCTGGAGACCCGCGTGTTCAAGGTCAAGCCCGGCACGCGTGACGAGTTCGACCGCATCAGCCGGGAGGGCACGATCCCGCTGATGCGCAAGATCGGCATCACCGTGCTGGCGTACGGGCCGTCGCCGCTGGCCGACGACGAGTGGCACCTGGTGCGGGCGTTCCCGGGCCTGGAGCAGCGGGTGGAGCTGGCCCAGGCCCTCTACGTGCAGCCGGAGTGGGCGGAGTTCGACGGGCCGGTCGGCGACATGATGGTCGACTACAGCACGGCGCTCGTGCCGGTGCCCGAGCAGACCGTCAAGGTGCTCTCCGAGCCCGGCGCGTGGTCCTAGGATCGCCGCCGTGACCACGAATCCGCCGTACCTCTCGGCCATCGCCAACGTCGACGCCGACTACGTCCACTACCCGAAGCAGGCCATCGCGCTGCCCGACCACGACGTCGTCCTGCCGGACGCGTACCTGAAGTGGTACGAGGTGCGCGAGGCCGACGACGCGATCGGGGACGACGTGCGGGAGCAGGCGCACAAGTTCCTGCACGCCGAGGTGGCGTCGGGCGACCTCGCCATCTCGGGCGACCTCGGGTTCGTCATCCACCACCTGTGCCAGGGGACGTTCTACTTCCTGATCGTCTGCACGTGGCGGAACAACAACGAGATGTGGGAGACCGTCTACATCCGCGACACGACCCGGCACGACGACCTCTCGCTGATGGAGCCGGGCCGGCACCGCGAGACCATGTGCGTGTGGGAGATGGGCGTCCTGGTGCACGAGCAGCAGGCGTGGACCCGCTACCTGTACTCCCGGCGTGACGACGAGGCGAAGCTCGCCTACCTGGACGACCGGTTCACCGGAACCGTCTGACACCCGTCCTGACACCCCGTCCCGGCTGAGCGGCCCGCACGCGACGGCGGGCCGCCCAGCCGTGCCGGTGGTGGATCAGGGCGTCGCGCCGAGCAACGGCTGGTCGTCGTCGTCCTGCTCCTTCACCGGCGGCACGGCGGCCCGGCGCCGCCGCTTCCACCACAGGAACGACAGCGCGGCGACCGTCACCAGCAACGGCCACAGCATGTACGGGCCGGACACCGCGAGCAGCGCCAGCACACCGGCGAGCGCGACCAGCGCGGCCCACCGCGCCTTGCCGCGCGGCAGCAGCTTGACCGCCGCCGCCGTGCCGATCACGTACACCGTCACGAACTGGCCGGTGGTGAGCAGCACCATCGGCTTGGTGCCCGCACCGGTCACCACCACCGCGCCCAGCGCCAGGAAGCACCACGCGACCACGACGGCGAGGCTGCGGCGCGGCACCTCGCCCGCCATGCTGCCCCGCGACAGGCCGGACGGGAACGCGCCGTCCCGGCTCAACGCCGCGCCGAGCTTCGCGGCGGTGGCGTAGTAGGCGTTCATCGAGCCGACGGTCAGCAGCACGGCGGCGATCGCGGCGATCACCTTGACGTCACCGCCCAGCGACGTCGCGATCAGCTGCCCCAGCGGCGCCTCGGAGTCGGCGGCGGCCGAGCCGAGCACGGCGATGATCACGAACGCGACCGAGATGTACAGCAGGCCGACGATCGCCACCGCGATGGCGGTCGCCCGCGGCAGGTCCCGCTCCGGGCGGCGGAACTCCTGCGCCAGGTGGGTGATCGCCTCCCACCCGGCGAAGCTCCACACCAGCAGCGCCGCGGCTGGCCCGATCGCGGACCAGCCGTTGGGCGCGAACGGCGTCAGGTTGCCCAGGTCGATGTGCGGGATGGACAGCAGCACGGAGCCGAGCACGAGCGTGACGAGCAGGCCCGCCAGCACGAACTGGAGCCGGCCGGAGGCCTTCAGGCCGATCCAGTTCGTCACCGCCACCAACGCCATCAGGATGACGGCGGTGAGCACGACGGTCCGCTGCCCGCCGCCGAAGGCCTGCTCCACGTACGCCCCGGCGAACAGCGCGGCCGCCGTCGTGCCCGGCGGCACGGCGAAGTAGAAGCACCACCCGACGACGGTGGCGATGCGCTCCCCGAACGCCAGCCGGGCGTACGTGGAGACGCCGCCGGCGTCGGGGTAGCGCGCGCCCAGCGCGGCGAACGTCGCGGCGAGCGGCGCGGACAGCACCACCAGCCCCAACCACGCCAGCAGCGACGCGGGACCGGCGACTTCCGCGGCGAAGGCGGGCAGGGCGATCACGCCCGTGCCCAGGACCGCGCCCACGTACATGGCGGTGCCCTGGCCGACGGTCAGCCGACCTCCGGCGTTGGCGGTTTTCTCGGGCACGACGGCGAACCCTCCCAGGGTCGGACAACGGTGGCGCAGCGCCCGACCAGGTCAGACCAGGCTGCGGGCGATCTTGATCGCGGGGCCGAGCGCGTCCAGGTACGGGCGCTGGACGTACACCGCCGTGAACCCGTACCGCCGGTGGTTCGCGGCGACCTGCGCGGCGATCTCGTGCTCGGTGCCGAGCAGGACGAACGGCGAGTCCAGCACGACCTCGACCGGAAGCTCCCAGTCGGCGGCGATCCGCTCGGCGGCGGCGGTGCGGTCATCGGTCAGCTCCACGACCTGCACGAAGCTGTTCAGCTCGACGTCCCGGTCACCGGCCGCGGCGCGCACGAGGGCGACCCGGCCGTCGGTCTCGGCGGCGTCGATGATCCGGAAGTTGCCGGTGGCCTTGCCCTTGACGTGCAGGATGCCGCCGATGCTGACGATGTCGGCGTGCCGGGCGGCGAACGTCAGCGCGCGGTCGCCGGTGCCGCCGATGAGCGTGCGCGGCGCGCGGACGCCCTCCTCGGGGCCGAGGAGCGCGGCCAGCTCGTCCAACGTGGACCGCAGGTGGGCCATCCGGTCGTCCATCGGCCGCCACGGGATGCCGGCCGCGTCGAACTCCTGCTTGATGATCCCCGCGCCGAGGCCCAGTTCGAGCCGGTTCCCGGTCAGGCGCTGGATCGTCTGCACCTCGCGGGCCAGCATCCACGGGTTCCAGAAGGCGGTGTTGAGCACGTACGTGCCCACGGTCAGGCGGTCGCTCGCGTGCGCGGCGGCGAGGAGCACCTGGAAGGGCGAGGTGCGGTTGGGTCCCAGGTGGTCGACGGCGACGACGGTGTCGAAGCCGTGCGCCTCGGCGGTCTGGCACGTGCGCACCAGGTCGTCGTGCGATCCCGGCGTGGCTAACGAAATTCCGAAACGAAGGTCGGTCATCGCGTGTGCCCCCCAAGGCCCGAAACGGCGGAGGGCTCAGGCTGGGGCATCGCGCGTGGTGACGTCAATCGGCCAACCGGTAGCGACGGACAGCACGCATCAGCAATGCGTATCAACCCGATAGGGAATGGGACGCCGTCGCCGGCCGGGCCGGGTGATCCTCCAGATCAGGGCGGCGTCCCGGCGTCGTCAGAGGTCGAAGGCGGCCCGGAGGGTGAGCCCGGCGCCGACCGCCGGCACCAGGACGGCGGTCACGGTCGGTAGCGCGGTGAAGCGGTCGCGGAGGCGTTCGACGGCGGCCAGGCGGTCCCGCAGGCGCACCAGCAGCATCCCCACGCCGATCGCGACGACGAGCAGACCGGCCGCCCCGCCCAGCCAACGCAGGGCGGACCCACCGGCCGCCGCGCTCGTCGCGCTGACCAGCAGGCACAGGACCAGCACGCCGGCGGTGTGGGTGAGGGTCACCGCCGCGCCCACCGCCACGGCGTCCCGCGCCGTCCCCGCCCGGTGCGCCGCGATCACCCGGCGGTGTCCACCACGGCCCGCACGGTCACGCGGTCCGGGTGCACGGTGATCCCGTGGTAGTGGTTGACGGTGGAGTTGCCCATCGGGTGCGCCGCGGCCTGAGTCGGGAACACCAGCAATCCCAACAAGACCAGGCCGAGGGCCTTCACCGCAGACCGTCCAACGCCGCACGGGCGTGAGGCGCGTCCACGAACGAGAAGTGCGGGTTGACGCGCAACGCCTCGTCCAACACCGCCGCGGCCTCCGCGTCACGTCCCAGCGCGGCCAGGATCACGCCCCGGTGGTACAGGAACCCCGCGCCACCCCGTCGACAGCGCGGTAGGCGAACGCCAACGCTTCTTCGACGCCAGCCACGCCTTCGGCACCTGCAACGCGATGGTGTTGGCGTTGAACCCGCGCAGCGTGTCCTGCCCGACCTCGGACAGGTCCGCGCCGTACCGCAGGTCGAACACCCGCAGGTCGAGGAAGAACGGGTCGTCGGCCTGCCCGACGTACGCCTTCGCGCCGCCCTGGATGGGCGTGACGGCCTGGTCGCGCAGCGCCGCGTAGTCCGGCATCGACTTCGGCCCGCCTCGCGGTGGCTCGACGCGCGCGCACCGGGCGCGCGTCGAGCAGTCCGGTGGCCAGGGTCGTGGCGACGACCGCGGCCGACGCGGCGGCGACCCTGGTGGCGCGGTGGCCGGTGAGCGGTGTGGACACGCTCGATCCCTTCGGTGCGCGAGCGTGCTGTCACCGGGCAATTCGGCCGGCGGGCGCCTCCGGTTCACGTCGTTCGGGTTCGGCTCGGGGCCGGGTGCGCGCGAGGAGCTGGGCCTGACCGGAGCCGGGCCGCGTCTGGTGATCACCGACCTCGGCGTGCTGCGGCCCGACCCGCGCACCTGCGAGCTGGTGCTGACGGCGCTGCACCCCGGCGTGGACGTGGCGACCGCGCGCGAGCTCACCGGGTGGGACCTGAAGGTCGCCGACGACCTCGACCGCACCGAGCCGCCCACGGACCGCGAACTCGCCGTCCTGCGCGCGCTGACCCACTAGAGCGCGACCCACCTGGCAAACACTTCTCGGCACGACGAACAGGAGACCCGGTGCCGACCCACACCTACCGGCAGGACACCGCGTCGCACCCACCGGTGTCCTTCCCCGAGTACCGGTCCAACGTGCTCCGCGCGCCGCGCCGGCCGTTCGTGCTGCTGCCGCAGCGGCTGAACGAGATCACCGGGCCGCTGCTCGGCGAGGACCGCGTCGGCCCGCACGACAACGACCTCACCGTCGGCCACGACGGCGAGCCGCAAGGCCAGCGGATCATCGTCGCCGGCCGCGTGCTCGACGGGGACGGGCGGCCGGTCGCGGGCACCCTGCTGGAGGTCTGGCAGGCCAACGCCGCCGGCCGGTACCGGCACGACGCCGACCGCCACCCCGCGCCGCTCGACCCGAACTTCACCGGCGTCGGCCGCACGGTCACCGACGCCGAGGGCCGGTACTCGTTCACCACGATCCACCCCGGCGCGTACCCGTGGCGCAACCACGACAACGCCTGGCGGCCCGCGCACGTCCACTTCTCGCTGTTCGGCACCGCGTTCACGCAACGGCTGATCACCCAGATGTACTTCCCCGGCGACCCGCTGCTCGCCGAGGACCCGATCTTCAACTCGGTGCGCGACCCGAAGGCGCGGGACGCGATGGTGGCCCGGTTCGACCTCGACACCACCGTGCCGGAGTGGGCCCTGGGCTACCGGTGGGACATCGTGCTGCGCGGCAAGAACCCCACGCCCCTGGAAGAGGAGGACGACGATGAGTGAGCCCCGGGCCGGTCTCCGGACGACCCCGTCGCAGACCGTCGGCCCGTTCTTCTCGTCCGGCCTGGTGTGGGAGGACGGCCCGTTCGTCGTCCCCGAGGGCACGCCGGGCGCGTTCCGGATCGGGGGCACGGTCTACGACGGCGCGGGCGTCCCGGTGCCGGACGCGGTGGTCGAGACCTGGCAGGCCGACCCGGACGGCCGCTTCGACCACCCCGACGACCCGCGTGGCGCGGTGCGCTGGAAGGATTTCCGCGGCTTCGGCCGCTGCGCCACCGACCCGGACGGGCGGTACTCGGTGCTGACCGTCAAGCCCGGACCACTGCCCGTGGCCGGGGGCGGCCGGGAGGCACCCCACCTCGACGTGTCGCTGTTCTGCCGGGGCATGCTGGTGCGGCTGGTCACCCGGATCTACTTCCCCGACGAGGAGGCCAACGCCACCGACCCGGTGCTCACCTCGATCGACCCCGCCCGGCGCGCGACGCTCGTCGCCGAGACCGCCCCGCCCGGGACCGCCCCGTTCGGCTACCGCTTCGACATCCACCTGCAAGGGGAGCATGAAACCGTCTTCTTCGACCTCTGAGCACGGCCCCCGCACAGCCGGACCGCGCTCGCTGTGGGGCGCGCTGTTCACCGACCCGGACGTCGAGGCCGCCACCTGCGACCGGGCGTGGCTGCGGGCCATGCTCGACTTCGAGCGCGCGCTGGCGATCGTGCAGGCCAGGGCGGGCATCGTGACCGAGGAGGCCGCCCGGATGGTCGTCACGGCCATCGACGTCGGGCACTACGACCCGGTCGTGCTCGGCGAGGGCGCGCTGACCTCCGGCACGCCCGTCGTGCCGCTGGTCCGCGCGATCGGCGCGCACGTCACCGCCGAGGGCCGCGCGGCCGTGCACAACGGCGCCACCAGTCAGGACGTGCTGGACACGGCGCTGTCGCTGGTGTCGTACCGCGCGCTCGGGCCGATCCTGGCCGGGCTGCGGGCCGTCGCGGCGGAGTGCGAACGGCTCGCCGACCGGCACCGCGACACGCTCATCGCGGGCCGCACGCTCGCCCAGCACGCGCTGCCCACGACGTTCGGGCTGAAGTGCGCCGGGTGGCTGGTCGCCGTGGACGAGGCCGAGACCGCGCTGGCCCGCGTGCGCACGCACCGCCTGGCCGTGCAGTTCGGCGGCGCGGCGGGCACGCTGGCCGCGCTGCCCGACCACGGCGCCGGCCTCACCGCGCAGCTGGCCGCCGAGCTGGGCCTGGCCGCGCCGCTGATCCCGTGGCACACCAACCGGACCAGGGTGGCCGAGCTGGCTTGCGCGCTCGGCGCGGCGTCCGGGGTGCTGGCCAAGATCGCGCAGGACGTCGTGCTGCTCGCCCAGACCGAGGTCGCCGAGGTGGCCGAGGGCGACGGCGGCACGTCGTCCGCCCTGCCGCACAAGCACAACCCGGTGCGGTCCGTGCTGGTCACCGCGTGCACCCAGCGCGTGCCGGGGCTCGTGGCCACGGTGCTGTCGTCGATGGCGCAGGAGCACGAACGCGCGGCCGGCGCGTGGCACAGCGAGTGGCAGACCGTGACGGAGCTGCTGCGGCTGGTCGGCGGGGCCGTGCGGGGCGCCCGTGAGCTGCTGTGCCGGCTGCGCGTCGACCCCGAGCGGATGCGCCGCAACCTCGACCTGACCGGCGGGCTGTTGATGGCCGAGAACGTCGCCGTGCGCCTGGCCGCCCGCATCGGCCGGTCGGAGGCGCAGGACCTCGTCGCCGAGGTGTGCCGCACGGCGGTCGCGGCGGGCCGGCCGCTGCGCGAGGTGCTGCTCGCCGACCTGAGGATCGGGCTGACGGAAGAGGAAGTGGACGACGCGCTGGACCCGGCCGGGTACGTCGGCAGCGCGGGGGAGTTCGTGGACCGCGCCCTCGCGGCGCACCGGGGGAGGGGGCGGCCGTGAAGCCGCACTACGAGTTGAGCGGGCCGGCGGACGCGCCGGTCGTCGTCCTGGGCAACTCGCTCGGCACCACCACCGCGTTGTGGGAGCGGCAGCTGCCGGCGCTGCACCGCGGGTTCCGGGTGCTGCGCTACGACCACCGGGGCCACGGCGGCACGCCCGCCGCGCCCGGCCCGTACCGGATCGACGACCTCGCCGACGACGTGCTGGAGCTGCTGGACGCCCTCGGCCTGGACCGCGTGTCCTACTGCGGCGTGTCGATGGGCGGCATGGTCGGCATGTGGCTGGCCGGGCACGCGCCGGAGCGCATCGAGCGGCTGGTGCTGTGCTGCACGGCGGCCACGTTCCCCACGCCCCGGCCGTGGCTGGACCGGGCCGCCGCCGTCCGGGCGTCCGGCACGGGCGCGATCGCGCCCACCGCGATGGCCCGCTGGTTCACCCCGGAGTTCCGCGACCGCTCGCCGGACGTCGTCGCGAAATTCCACAAAGGACTGTCCGAAGTGGACGACGAGGGGTACGCGGCCTGCTGTGAGGCCTTGGCGTCGCTGGACCTGCGGTCCGTGCTGCCCGCGATCGAGGCGCCGACCGCCGTCATCGCCGGCGCGCACGACGAGGCCACGCCGGCGGCGTGCGGACGGGCGGTCGCCGACGCCATCCCCGGTGCGACGTTCCACGTCGTGCCGGGCGCGCACCTCGCCAACGTGGAGGCGGCCGACGAGGTGTCGGCGATCCTGGAGGGCCACCTGTGAGCACGTTCGACGACGGCCTGCGGGTGCGCCGGGAAGTGCTCGGCGACGAGCACGTGGACCGCGCGTTGGCGGGCGCCGACCCGTTCACCGCGGACTTCCAGGACTTCATCACCCGGTACGCGTGGGGCGAGGTGTGGACCCGTCCCGGTCTGGACCGCCGGGCCAGGTCGTGCGTCACGCTCGCGGTGCTGGCCGCGCTGGGGCACGAGCACGAGCCGGCGCTGCACGTCCGGGCGGCCCTGCGCAACGGCCTGACCGCCGACGAGATCAGGGAAGTGCTGCTGCAGGTGGGCGTCTACGCGGGCGTCCCGGCCGCGAACCGCGCGTTCGCCGTCGCCCGGCCGATCCTCTCCGGCAGCTGAACCCGCGGGCGCGGGACGCCCCGGAACGCCAGGAGCGCCGACCCCCGGCAGGGGATCGGCGCTTCCTCGCGGGAGGGTTGGCGACCTTACTGGTTCCTGGCCTCGTGCTTGACCTGCTGGCCGGACTCACGGGCGTGCTGGCCCACGTCCTGCGCGGAGCCCTTGGCCTGCTCGACCGTCGTCTGCGTGGCGTCCTGGGCGACCTGCTTCACCTGGTCCGCCGCCTCGCCGACGACCGTGCCCGCCTCGTCCTTCAGCTTCTGCGCGGACTCGGTGAGGGCTTCCTTGACCGGCTCGACGGCGCCACTGGCGCGTTCGCTCAGCTGCCGGACGGCGTCCTGCTCGGCCCGCGTCGCCGGGATCAGCGTCGCGACCAGCGCACCCGCGCCGAACGCGATCAGGCCCGCCGCCAACGGGTTGCCGCGCGCCTGCTGCCGCGCCTGGTGCGGCGCGTTCTGCACGGCGTGCGCCGCCTCCTGCGCCTTGTCGCTCACCGTCGACGCGACGCCCTGCGCCTTGTCACCGACGGTCGAGGCGGCTTCCGCCGCCCGCTCGCCGACGGTGGACGCCATGCCCGACGTCCGGTCCTGCACCGTCGTGGCGGCCTGTGGAACCGTGCCCATGACTCGCTCCTTCAAACTGTTCAGGCCGTGCCGGGCCCGGTCCACCCGGCGCTGCGCGATGTTGCGCGGCCTGGTGTGGTCGACGATCCGGTTCGCGTCGGCGACCAGCTCGGCGCGGGTCCGGTCGATGTCGTGCCTTATTTGGTCGGGTGACGGGCCCATTCCGCGTCCTCCTTCAACGTCTCGATGGTGCGCTCCGGCTTGGGCGACACCTTCCGCATGCGGGAGCGGCCGGTGGAGAACAGCACCGCGCCGGCGATGCCCCACAGCACCGCGACGACCAGCGCCGCCCACCCCAGGCCCATGAACGAGCCCAGGGCGAACACGAGGGCGAGGCTGAGCAGGATCACGGTCATGTAGCCCGCGAACGCGGCGGCGCTGAGCATCCCCGCGGCCTTGCCCGCCTTCGAGGCCTCCTGCCGGATCTCGGCCTTGGCGAGCTCCAGTTCCTGCCGCATCAGCCGCGACAGGTCCTCCGTCAGCTCACCGATCAGCTGCCCGAGCGTCGCGCCGTCGTCGTGCGGCGACCGGCTCTCCGGCACCGGCGCCCGCGTCTCAGCGCTGGACATACGGCGATCCCTCCGGCTGGTAGGGCGCGCGGGGCGACGGCGCCGGGGTCGCCGGCACCTGCGGGGACGGCGTGCCGTACTGCGGCGAGGCCGGCATGCCGTACTCCGGCGTCGGCGTGGCGGCCGGCGTGGTGGTCGTCGGCGGCACGGCGGTGGCCGTGGTGACCGGGGTGGCCGGCACGTGGCCGGTGTACCCGTGCTGCGTCTCGCGACGCTGCTGGTCGGCGCCGCCGCTCATGCTCTTCGCGGCGCGGGCGACCAGGAAGCCGGCCACCGCCGCGCCGATCAGGAACGTCCCCGGCTTGCGCCGCGCGAAGTCCTGGGCCGACTCCACCAGCCCGCTCGCGCCCCGCTCGTCGAGGTACCGGGCCGCCTGCCGGCCCGCGTCGGAGACCTGGCGCAGCGCGCCCGCGGTCAGCGAGTCCGGACCCGAGCCGTCGGCCATGCTGCCCAGCTCGTCGGCGATCCGCTCGATCTGCCGCGACACCTTCCGCGCCTGCTCCTCGGCCTCGCCGGCGACGCGCTGCCGCATGTCGTGCACGACGTGCTTGGCCTGGCCCTTCGCCTCCTGGGCGACCTGGCCGACCTGCTCACGCGCCGTCGCACCGACCTCTCCGGCGGCCTGCCTGGCGTGCTGCGCCACGGCGGTGCCCTCCTGTTGGGCGGTCTCGCGGACCGCACCCGTCTGGTTCTCGTCCACGACTGACTCCTCACGATCGGGTGTCTCGACCAACGACCTACCCCGGTGGCGCGGAGCTAACCTTCTTCGCAATGACAACTGTCCGGTCGTGACGCGTCGGCCCGCGCCCCCGCGGGGAATGGCCGGGGAATGCGCCACGACCCCGCGGCCGGTGGTCGGCCGCGGGGTCGTCGTCGATTCGGTCAGGCGCGTCGGGTCGATTCGACCAGGTCGGTCAGAACGAGAAGACCGCGCCGGTTTCCTGCTCCATCACGCACCGGTTCGGGAATTCTTCCACGTACTGGACCGGTTCACCGCGCCACGATCCGAACGCGGCCGCGGTCACCGGGTTGTAGTCGAACGTGCAGATCTGGGGCCCGGTGCCGTCCAATTCGGCGAAATTGCCGTCCGCGGCCTCGATCTCACCGCAGGCGGCCTGGGCCGCCGTGTGCTCGCCGGCCGCCGGGTCGCAGGTCAGGCGCGTCGTCTCGACTCCGCGTCCTTCCTGGTAGACCGCCAGGACCAGGTCGGTCTCGGGCGGTGCGGCGGACGCCGTGCCGGTACCGATCAGCGGGGCGGCCAGGAGGCCGGATGCGAACAGGGACGCCATGAGGGTTCGTGTTCGTCGCATGGTTCGGGGGTGACCCGGTCCGCCGTCGCGTATTCGGCCCGATTCCGTTCTCACTGAGATGTCGTAATCTGTGAATTCACCTTTCCAATTCGCCCGGAATTCGTCACCAAGTGGGGTTCGCGGTGACTCCACCGTCCACGACCAGGTTGTTCCCGGTGATCCACGACGCCATCTCCGAGGCGAGGAACACGCACGCGTCGCCGACGTCGTCCGGGCGGCCCAACCGCCCCAGGGGCGCGGCCCGCGTCCACCTCTCGACGCCGTCCGGCCACTCCCGCGCCAATCCCGGCCGGTCGACCAACCCGGGCGAGACGGCGTTCACCCGGATGCCCCGCGGCCCGTACTCGAGGGCGGCCGACCGGGCGTGCATGATCACGGCGGCCTTCGACGCGCAGTAGTGGGCGTGCCCGGCCGCCGGGTGCGTGCCCTCGATCGACGCCACGTGGGTGACCGACCCGCCCGCCGGCAGCACGTCCGCCGCGGCCTGCGTGCAGCAGAACGCGGCCGTCACGTTGAGGTCGACCACGGCGCGCCACTCGGCGGCCGTCATGCCGGCGAGGTCCCGCACCGGCTGCACGCCCGCGTTGTTCACCAGCGCGTCCAGCCGCCCGCCCCACTCCGCCGCCTCGCGCACCAGCCGGTGGCACTCGTCCTCGACGGCGAGGTCGGCGCGCATCCCGGTGGCCCGGCCGCCGGCCGACGTGATCTCCGCGACCAGCGCCCGCACGTCACCGCGGTTGCCGTGTGCGACGACCGCCGCGCCCGCGTGCGCGAACCGCAGCGCGATGCCGTGCCCGAGGAGCCCGCTGGCGCCGGTCACCAGCGCGACCCGGCCCGCCAGGAGTCCCGTCACGATCACGCAGAGTAGCAAGACGGGTGCGGAACGGCAGCACCGCGCCGGTCCGGGTGGAGCGGCTCCACATCGACCGGGAGGCGATCGGTGCGTAACTTCGGTGGGGTGACCTCTGAGCTGCCCACCACCGCAGGAGCCCTCCGCGCGGCAGGCCACGTGCCGCGCGGTGTGAAGGCCGAGATCCGGGACAACCTGCTGGCCGCCCTCCGGGAGGGCCGCGACCCGTGGCCCGGCATCGTCGGTTTCGACCGCACCGTGCTCCCACAGCTGGAGCGCGCGCTGCTGGCCGGCCACGACGTCGTGCTCCTCGGCGAACGCGGCCAGGGCAAGACCCGGCTTCTGCGGACCGTCGTCGGCCTGCTGGACGAGTGGACGCCGGTGATCGCGGGCGCCGAGCTGAACGAGCACCCGCTCGACCCCATCACGCCCGAGTCGAAGCGCCGGGCCGCCGAACTCGGCGACGACCTGCCCGTGGTGTGGAAGCACCGCGACGAGCGGTTCGCCGAGAAGCTCGCCACGCCGGACACCAGCGTCGGCGACCTGGTGGGCGACGTGGACCCGGTCAAGGTCGCGCAGGGCCGCAGCCTGGGCGACCCGGAGACCATCCACTACGGCCTGCTGCCGCGCTCGCACCGCGGCGTCATCGCCGTCAACGAGCTGCCCGACCTGGCCGAGCGCATCCAGGTGGCGCTGCTGAACGTGATGGAGGAGCGGGACATCCAGATCCGCGGCTACACGCTGCGGCTGCCGCTCGACGTGCTGCTGGTCGCCACCGCGAACCCCGAGGACTACACCAACCGCGGCCGGATCATCACGCCGCTCAAGGACCGGTTCGGCGCCGAGATCCGCACCCACTACCCGCTGGAGGTAAGCGCCGAGATCGACCTGGTGCGGCAGGAGGCCGCCCTGGTCGCCGAGGTGGGCGACCACCTGCTGGAGGTGATCGCCCGGTTCGTGCGGCACCTGCGCGAGTCGTCCGCGATCGACCAGCGGTCGGGCGTGTCGGCGCGGTTCGCGGTGGCGGCGGCGGAGACGGTCGCGGCGAGCGCCCTGCGGCGCAGCGCGTTGATCGGGGAGAACCCGCCCATCGCGCGTCCCGTGGACCTGGAGTCGGTGCCCGAGGTGCTGCGCGGCAAGCTGGAGTTCGAGGCCGGCGAGGAGGGCCGCGAGCAGGAGGTGCTGGTCCACCTGCTGCGCCGGGCGGTGGCGGACACGGCGCGCTCGACGTTCGCCGGGCTGAACCTGCGGCCGCTGGCCGAGCTCGTGTCCGACGGCCACCCGGTGGCGACCGGCGAGCGCGTGCACCCCGGCGACCTGCTGGCCGCGCTGCCGGAGCTGCCGGTGCTGCACGAGGTGGCGCAACGCGTCGGCGCGGGCCCCAAGGACCCGGCGGGACGCATCGCGTCGGGCGTCGAGCTCGCGCTGGAATCGCTCTACCTGACCCGTCAGCTGTCGAAGGACAGCGACGACGACCGGTCGGTGTACGGGTGACCGGGTACCGGTACGGCCGGTACGTCGACGGGCCCGATCCGCTCGCCCCGCCGGCGGACCTGCGCGCGGCCATGGACGAGCTGGGCCGCGAGGTCATGGAGGGCGCCTCGCCCGACGCGGCGCTGCGCGAGCTGCTGCGCCGCGGCCTGCCCGGCACGCCCGGCCTCGACGACCTGACCGCGCGGCTGTGGCGCAAGCGCGCCGCCCTCACCCGGCGGCACCGGCTGGACGGCACGCTGCAGGAGGTCCAACGGCTGCTGGACGACGCGCTGCGGGCCGAGCGGTCCGCGCTGTTCCCCGACCCGGACGACGAGGCGAGGTTCCGCGAGGCCCAGCTGGACGCGTTGCCGCAGTCCACGGCGGCCGCCGTGCGGGAGCTGGCCGAGTACGACTGGCGGTCGGCGGAGGCCCGCGAGTCCTACGAGCAGATCCGCAACCTCCTCGGCCGGGAGCTGCTGGACCAGCGGTTCCAGGGCATGAAGCAGGCCATGCAGAACGTGCGCCCCGAGGACGTGCGCCGCATCCAGGAGATGCTGGACGACCTGAACGGCCTCCTCGACGCCCACGCCCGCGGCGAGGACACCGCGGAGCGGTTCGCCGACTTCATGCGCGCGCACGGCGAGTTCTTCCCGGAGAACCCGCGGTCCGTCGACGAGCTGGTCGACGCGCTGGCCGCCCGGTCCGCCGCCGCCCAGCGGATGATGAACTCGATGACGGACCGGCAGCGCGAGGAGCTGTCGGCGTTGTCGCGGCAGGCGTTCGGTGACTCCGGCATCGGCTCGCAGCTGTCCCGGCTGGACGCGTTGCTGCAAGGCCTGCGGCCCGGCGAGGACTGGGACGGCTCGGCCCGGTTCCGGGGCGGGAACCCGCTCGGCATGGGCGAGGGCGCGCAGGCGATGGCCGACCTCGCCGAGCTCGACGCGTTGGCCGAGCAGCTGTCCCAGGCGTACCCCGGCGCACGGCTGGAGGACGTCGACCTGGAGGCCCTGGTTCGCCACCTCGGCGGCGAGGCGGGCGTGGACGCGCGCCGGCTGGCCGAGCTGGAGCGCGAGCTGCGGTCGCAGAACCTGCTGGAACGCGCGCCGGACGGCTCGCTGCGGTTGACGCCGAAGGCGTTGCGGCGGCTGGGCGAGACGGCGCTGCGCGGCGTGATCGACAGCGCGCGGGCGCAGGGCCACCGGGACAGCTCGTCGGCCGGCGCGGCCGGTGAGCTGACCGGCTCCACCCGGCCCTGGCGGTTCGGCGACACCGAGCCGTGGAACGTGCCGCGGACCGTCACCAACGCGGTGCTGCGGTCGGCGGGCGGCCCGGTGCGGCTGGACGTGGTGGACGTCGAGGTCAGCGAGACCGAGCAGCGGTCGCGCGCGGCGGTGGCGCTGTGCGTGGACACGTCGTGGTCGATGGTGCAGGACGGGCGGTGGGTGCCGATGAAGCGCACCGCGCTGGCGCTGCACCACCTGGTGCGCACCAGGTTCCGCACCGACGCCCTCGAGCTGATCACGTTCGGCCGGCACGCCGAGACCGTCGACATCGGACAGCTGACCGCGCTGGAAGGCGCGTGGGAGCAGGGCACCAACCTGCACCACGCCCTGCTGCTGGCGGGCCGGCACGTGCGCCGGCACCCGGACGCGCAGCCCGTCGTGCTCGTGGTGACCGACGGCGAGCCCACGGCCCACCTGGAGACGACCGGCGACGCCGAGTTCCACTACCCGCCGCTGGAGCGGACGCTCGGCAAGACGCTGGTCGAGGTCGACTCCCTGGCCCGGCTCGGCGCGTCGATCACGGTGTTCCGCCTCGGCGACGACCCGAGGCTGACCAGGTTCGTCGACACGGTGGCGCGGCGTTCCGGCGGCCGGGTCGTCGCGCCGGGGGAGGACGGCCTCGGCGCGGCCGTGGTGAGCGACTACCTGAGGTCCCGCCGCCGGCGGTGACCGCGCGGGCCGGTCGCGACGGACCGGCCCG
>NZ_JBHTLK010000016.1:0-56875 GCF_042678885.1 Saccharothrix hoggarensis | reverse complement strand
GGCCTGCGCCGCGGTCTCCACGCCGTCCACGAGCACCCGCGCGCCCGTCCGCAGCGCCAACGGCACCAGGCCGGCCAGGAACTCCGCCTCGCCCCGCGCCTGCCGCGCGACCAGCCGCCGCGCCACCCGCACCCACCTGACCGGCAGCTCCGACGCGACGGCCAGGTCGTCCGGGCCGAGCCCGAAGTCGTCCAACGACGTGCCGACGCCCAGCTCGGCCAGCACGGTGAGGTTGTCCACCGCGTCGGGCTCCGGGAACACCTCCACCGGCATGCCGACCGTGAGCCGGGACGCGGGCAGGCCGGTGTCGTCCAGCACCCGCCGCACCCGGCGGACCAGGTCGCCGTCACGCGACTGGTGCCGGGTCAGCGCCACGTGCAGCGACACGTCCGCGCCGAGGGGACCGCCGCCCTGCGCCCACCACCCGAGCTGGCCGCACGCCGTCGCCAGCTGCCACTCCCCCAACGACAGGATCAACCCGCTGCGCTCGGCCAGGTCCGTGCACGTGTCGTGGTCGACCTCGTCGTCGCCGCGGTCCCAGTGCAGCCTCGCCGTCACGCCGACGACACCGCGACCGCCGAGGTCCACCACCGGCTCGTAGCGCACGTCGATGTCGCCGTCCTCCAGCGCGCCTGGCATGGCGACGGCCATCGCGTCCACCCGCCGCTCGACGGCGTCCTGCCCGGGGTGGAACAGCTCCCACTGGCCGCGCCGCCGCGACTTCGCCCGCCGCAAGGCCTGTTCCGCCGCGCGCATGACGTTCGCGGGCTCCCAGTCCGGCGGCGGCCGGCGCACCACGCCGACGCTGGCCGACACCGCGAGCCCGTGGTCGTCGAGGTACACCGGCTCGGACAGCTCGCGGTTGATCTCGGCGACGGTGGTGGCGACGTCCGGCGTGGTGGCGGTGTTCTCGATCAGGATGGCGAACTCGTCGCCGTCGAACCGGGCGATCATCGCCTTCTCCCGCGCCACCACGGCCTTCAACCGCTGCGCCACGTGCACGAGCAGCCGCTCGCCGGTCCGGCGGCCGAGGCTGTTGCACACCATGCCGAACGCGTCGAGGTCGAGGTGGAACAGGGTGACGCCGCGGACCGGGTCGGCGCGCCGCAGCGCGCCCTCCAGGTGGGTGGTGAAGAACTGCCGGTTGGGCAGGCCGGTGGAGACGTCGTGCAGCGCCTGCCGGTTCAGCTCGGACTGGAGCAGCATCAGCTCGGTGCCGTCCTCGACCACGGCGACGAAGTGGCCGGGCTGGTCCTCCGCGCCGCGCACCAGCGACACCGTCAGCGAGATGCGCGCGACGTCGCCGTCCTTGCGCAGCAACCGCTGCGGCTGCCGGACCCGCTCCTGGGCGCCGGCGACCAGCGCCCGCAACGCCTCGTCGAGCACCTTCGCCGAGTCCGGGTGCACGAGGTCGAGCAGGGCGAAGCCGGTCAGCTCCTCGGTGGTGTAGCCGAGGATCTGGCCGATGGCGGTGTTGGCGCGCACCAGCCGCCCGGACAGGTCGACCACCAGGATGCCGCTGGTGGACGACGTCGCGACCTCCTCGAACCGGGCCTCGCTCTCCTTGAGGTTCCACTGGGCGTCGCGGACCGCCTTGAGCAGGGACAGCTGCATCGACTCCTGCTGCTCGAACACCGACCGCTTGACGCCCACCAGGAACCCGCACGACACCGCGCCGAGCACGGCCGCGATGCGCTGCGCGTGGCGCTCGACGGGCTGGAACTCGGGCAACCCGAACAGGCCCTTGCCGAGCACGTCGAGCGTGACGCGCAAGCCGTCCTCGCCGACGTAGCCGAGGGCGACGAGCCGTTCGCCGATCCGCTCGACGGCGCGCTGGGTGAACGGCTCGGCGTGCACCGCGTCGCACACCTCGTCGAGCCGGACCCGCATTTCGCGGTCGAGCTGGGACCGGTCCAGCGGGACGACGACAACTCCGCTGAGCAGGTAGGACCACTTGCGCGCGAGCAGTTCCCGACCGCGGTCGGGTGACTGCGTCGCCTCTGGTCTTCGAGTGGGGTACGGCATTCCCGTTGCCCTGCTGTGATAATGAGGATCGGCGGAAGTTTACCTACCCCCCGCCGGTCCACACTCGACCGGAAGTGTGAATGCCGTGCGTTTCCGGTCACTTCCCGTTCGGGAATTCAGGACTTTCGGCCGACCCCCGCGTACACCAGCATGTTCATCCCGGATTCGGGGGCGATGTCCGCCGGTCCGCCGGGCCGCCACTCGCCGCACCCCACCAAACCGGGTTCGACCAGTTCGAATCCGGTGAACAACCGCGTCACCTCGGCGTGAGAACGCGCGTTCACCTGATCGGGGCTCTTGCTGCGCTTGATCACCTCGGTCGCCTCGGTCAGGCTCTCGTCCTGGTGGTCCGCGGTGACGTGGGTGATCGCCAGGTGGCTGCCGGGCGCCAGCGCGTCCCGGTAGCGGGCGAGCAGGCCGAGCGGGTCGTCCTCGTCCGGCACCCAGTGCAGCACCAGGAGCATGAGCAGGCCGATCGGCTCGTCGAAGTCCAGCAGCCGGCGTGCCTCGGCGCTGCCCAGGATGCCCTCGGGGTCGCGCATGTCGGCCTGCACGACGGCCGCGTTGTCGTTGCCCACCAGCATCAACTCGCTGTGCGCCACGGCGACGGGGTCGCGGTCGACGTAGAGGACGCGGCAGTCCGGCGACTCGGCCTGGGCGACCTCGTGCACGTTGCCGACGGTCGGGATGCCCGAGCCGACGTCGAGGAACTGCCGCACGCCCTGGCCCACCAGGTAGCGCACGACGCGGCCGAGGAAGGCCCGGTTGACGCGGGCCGCGGTGCGCAGTCCGGGCATCGCGGCCTCGATCTGCTCGCCCACCGCGCGGTCGACGGCGAAGTTGTGGCCGCCGCCCAGCATGTAGTCGTAGGTGCGGGCCATGCTCGGCACGGAAATGTCCACACCGGGTGGAATCCAGGAACTGTGCGTCATCTTCGCGGACACCTTCTTCGGAACTCGCCGGCGGATGAGGGTAGCGGTTGCGCGCGGTCTCCTTCACTGAGCCATCGGTGTGACACCGACCCACCCGTTCGGGCACTGTCTGGATCAACCCGGGTGGTCCTATTGTGGGCCGTCCCTTTCCGCGGCCGGACAGGAGCGCAGATGGCTGTCAAGGTGGCCCCTGGCCGCCTGCCATTCCTCGGCCACACCGTGGAGATGGTGCGCCGTCGGCACGAGTTCACGTCGTCGCTGCGGGATCACGGCGAAGTGGTGCGAGTCGATCTGGGTCCGATGTCCACTTATTTCGTCACCACTCCGCGACTCGCGCACCAAGTGCTGGTCACGGATGCCGCGCGGTTCCGCAAGGGCGCGATGTTCGACAAGTTCCAGCCCTACCTGGGCAACGGCCTGCTGCTCTCCGACGGCGCCTTCCACCTGCGGCAGCGGCGGATGGTGCAGCCCGCGTTCCACCGCGACCGGATGACCCGCTACGCCGAGACGATGGCGCGCGCCGCCCGCGCGTTGACGGCGTCGTGGACGCCCGGCGCGGTGCGGGTCGTGGAGGACGACATGCAGGGCCTCGCGGTCACGATCGTCGGCGAGGCGCTGTTCTCCACCGAGCTGGGCCGGCGCGCGGTCGCCGAGGTGCGCCGGTCCGTGTTCGTGGTGATCAAGCAGGGCATGGTGCGGGCGCTGTCGCCGTCGTTCGTGGAGAAGCTGCCGCTGCCGGGCAACCGCGCGTTCGACCGGGCCGTCGCGCGGATGCGGGCGATCGTGCTGGACGTCATCGCGGCCCGGCGCGCCGAGGGCGTCCGGGACCACGGCGACCTGTTGTCCGTGCTGCTGCGGGAGCACGACGGGTCCGGCGGCGGCATGACCGACGAGCAGACCTACGACGAGGTGCTGACCCTGCTCACGGCGGGGGTCGAGACCACCGCCCTCGCGCTGGCGTGGGCGTTCCACGAGGTCGCCCGGCACCCGGACGTCGAGGAGCGGCTGGTCGCCGAGGTCGCCGACGTGGTGGGCGACCGCCCGGTCGCGTTCGCCGACGTGCCGCGCCTGACCTACACCGGGGCCGTCGTCAACGAGGTGCTGCGCAAGTACCCGGTGTGGATCCTCATGCGCCGCGCGACCGCGCCGGTCGACCTCGGCGGCGTCGGGCTGCCGGCGGGCGCCGAGGTGATCGTCAGCCCGCACGCCCTGCACCACGACCCGGCGTCCTTCCCCGACCCGCACCGCTTCGACCCCGACCGGTGGACGGGCGCCGACGTGCCGCGCGGCGCGTTCGTCCCGTTCGGCGCGGGCGCGCGGCAGTGCCTCGGCAACGTCTTCGCCCGGACGGAGGTCGTCGTCGCCCTCGCCACCGTGCTGGCGCGGTGGCGGCTCGTCCCGGTGCCCGGCAAGCCCGTGCGCACCAGGTTCACGTCCGCCGCCTACCCCAGCGGCCTGCTGATGACGGCGGTGCCCCGCTGAGCCCCGCGAGGTCGCGGGGCGGCCGCGAGTCGAACAGCGACAACCCAACCCAGGAGGTCTTCCCGTCGTGCTCTGGTCGCGCATCCGCTCGTCCGCTGTCGCACTGCTCGTCCTCGGAGCCGGTCTGCTGCCCGCCACACCGGCGAACGCCGCGGCGGTGACGTGTGAGCAGTTGCGCGTGCCGGTGCGGGTGTTCGGCACGTCCCAGTCGATGCACGGCACGCTGTGCGCGCCCGCCGGCGCGTCCACCGTGCAGGTGCTGATCCCCGGCGGCACGTACAACAGCACGTACTGGGACATCGCGCACGCGCCGGAATCCCGGTCGTACCGGCAGGCGATGAACCGCGCCGGCATCGCCACGCTGGCCGTCGACCGGCTCGGCACCGGCCGCAGCTCCCGCCCGCTCAGCGCGCTGGTGACGGCGTCCACCCAGGCCGAGGCGGTGCACCAGGTCATCCGCGCGGTCCGGCCGCGGTTCGCGAAGGTCGTCGTGGGCGGGCACTCGATCGGGTCTGCGATGGCGCTGATCGAGGCGGGCCTGCACCGCGACGTGGACGGCGTGCTGGTCACCGGGTTCACGCACCGGATGAACCTCGCCACCGTCGCGCCGGTGCTGGCGGGCATGGTCCCGGCGGCGCTGGACCCGCGGCTGCGCGGGTACGGGCTCGACCTCGGCTACCTGACCACGGCCCCCGGCACGCGGTACAAGGCCTTCCACGCGCCCGGTCCGCTGGTGCCCGGCGCGATCGAGGCCGACGAGGCCACCAAGGACGTGTTCGCGGCGTCGGAGGCGGTGGACACGGTGACGCTGAACAACGTGGTCATCCCGTTCACGCGCCTGGTCGACGTGCCGGTGATGATCGTGGTCGGCGACGACACGCACTTCTGCGGCAAGCCGCTGGGCAGCGACTGCACGTCGGCGGAGGCGTTGCGGGCCTCGGAGGCCCCGTTCTTCTCCCCCGCCGCGCGGCTGCACGCGCACGTGCTGCACGGGTACGGGCACTCGATCAACTACGCGCCCAACGCGCCGGACTACCACCGCGCCGTGGCGGAGTGGACGCGCGGGATCTGACGGGTGGAACCGCCCGCGTGCGCTTCCGGGCATGAAGAGCGCACGCGGGCGGGCCTGGGACCGGGCTAGTGCGCCCGGATGTCGTCGATCAGGAAGCTCCCGCTCACCACGGGGTTCCCCTCGACCTGGTTGATGAAGATGTTGAACTGGGACAGGTTCTTCAGGTCCTCCGGCGTGATCCGCCGGTGGGCGTTGGCCGTGTCCCACGGCGCCGGGCGCCAGTCGGCGAACGGGATGGTGAGCACGCCGGCCGTCGTGCCCGCCATCGACGGGTACGCCTCGTACGCCACGCCGCCCGCGTTCAGCTGGAGCACCAGCTTGTGGTGGGAGCCGTCGGGCTTGAGCCAGAACGACAGGCCGGTGTAGCCGGACCAGTCGCCCTCGACGCGCTTGCCGACGCCGGTGTAGGTCTGGAAGCTGAAGTCGTAGTCGAACTTCAGCGCCTTGCCGCCGTTCTCGGCCGCGAGCGAGATCCGGTTCGAGCCGTACGGGCTGTACTCGGCGGCCAGCGCCGTGTCGTCCACGTGGCCCTCGAAGTCGTCCACCACGCCCGGCGCCAGCGGCGGCTTCGCGCCGAGGATGACCCGGTTGGTCGCGGTCAGCGGCGCGCCCTTGCGGGTCACCGCGGTGACCTTCAGCTGCGTGACCTTGTTGGTCAGGTTCTCCGCGCCGATGTCCCACGTGCCGGTGTGGTAGCCCGATGCGCGGTCGTAGCGCAGCAGGTGCTTCGTCGGGTCGTCGCCCACGGTGTAGTGGACGAGCGCGGACTTGGCGTCGAGCAGCCGCACGCGGACCGTGGTGGTCGGCGTGGTGATCCGCTCGCCGTCCGTGGGCGTCACGACGTGCAGGAACGGCGCGTGGTCCTCGGCCTTGACGTTGCGGCCGTACACGTTCCGGAGGTCGAGGTCCTGGCTGAACACCGCGAACGGGTCGGCGTGCAGCCGCTTCAGGTCGGGCAGCAGCTCGTGCTCGGGCAGGTCGCCGGTCGCCGGGTACGGCAGGAAGAACTGCTCGGTGCCGAAGTTCACCCACGTCAGCATGAACGCGCTGCGGGAGGCCCACGGGTCGGCCTTGATGGCGTTGAACATCGTGGTGAACCAGTTCAGGTTCCCGTTCTGCCCGTTGGGCTTCAACGCGCCGCTGACGCCGTACTCGGTGAACGCGGAGACCTTGCCCTTCGACTCCGCGATGCGGGCGATCATGCCGAGGTCGGCCACGATCCCGTCCAGCCACTGCCGCGAGCCGTTGCTGCCGTCGTAGCTGTCGATGCCGAACACGTCGATGTAGTTGTCGCCGGGGTACGTGCGCATGTACACGTCGTCCACGCCGCCGTAACCGCCGCCGGGCGAGTACGCGTACAGGAAGTTGTGCACGTCCTTGACGTCGCGCAGGTACTCGACGGTGTAGCGGAACAGCTCGACGTACTCCGCCGGCGACGCGTGCGCCGCGCCCCACCAGAACCACGAGCCGCTGTTCTCGTGGAACGGCCGGTAGATCATCGGGATCGGGTTGCCGTCGCGGTCGTCCACCTCGTGCGCGAGCCGGGCGACGCGGTCGAGGTAGGCGTTGAACTCCGCGTGGTGGTCGCCGCCGGGCAGGATGCGGCTGACGACGTCGCCGTTGGTGTCGTAGAAGCTGCCGCCGGTGACGAAGTTGTCCATGTGCGAGGCGAGCGTGTGCACGCCGCCGATCTCGTTGTGCGCGGTCTCGATCAGCTCGACCGTGGCCTGGAAGTTCTCCTCCGGGGTCGGGTCGCCCGGCGACGAGCCGTAGCCGAGGTGGCCGGTGTCCCAGCCGAACACCGCCGGGTGGTCGCCCACGCCCGCCTTCACGTCGGACCTCAGGCCGTCGGTCTCGGTGAACTCGTCCCAGGTGACGCCGAACTCGGTCGTCTGCTGGTGGCCGAACAGCACGCCCCTGCCCTGCTGCTCCTTCAGGTAGGAGTACAGCGACCTGGTCTCGGGCGTGGCGTCCGGGTCGGAGATCCGGACCGTCTCGGGCCGGTGCTGCCGGTCCGCGGTCTCGGCGGGCGCGGCGGTGGAGGCGACCGCGCCGGCGCCCAGCAGGGCTGCGACGACGACGGCGACCGTCCCGTGTCTGGCGGGGGAACGCTTACTCATGACTACCGACCTCTCGGCTGTCGGATTCTCGGCTCGGCCGAGGTGTTGAGCGGCACTCGCTGGGAACGCACGATAGCGCCGTAAGTTTCGTAAGTGAAGAAACTTGTCGCGACGGGCCCGTGCGGACGTCTCAGGTGGCCGCTCGACGGCCGCGGGTCACTCGTCGCCGAGTGACTCCAGCAGGCACTTCAGGGTGTCGGCCAACGCCGCCCGCTCGTCCTTCGTCAACGCGGCGAGCAGGCGGTTCTCCGTGGCGAGGTGGTCGGGCAGCGTCCGGTCGACCAGGTCGCGACCCTCGTCGGTCAGCTCGACGACGACGCCGCGGCCGTCGTGCTCGTTGGGCGTTCGGGCCACCAGGCCGCGGGCCTGGAGCCGGTCGAGCCGCTGGGTGATCGCGCCCGACGTGACCATCGAGGCGCGCATCAGCTCGGTCGGCGTCAGCCGGTGCGGCGGCGCGCTGCGGCGCAGCGTCGCCAGGACGTCGAACGACGCGCGGTCGAGACCGTGCCGGGCGAACGTCCTGCCCAGCTCGCCGTCCACCACGCGCGCCAGGCGGCTGAGCCGCCCGATCACCGCCATCGGCGAGACGTCGAGGTCGGGGCGCTGCGCGTGCCACTGACCGAGCACGAGGTCGACGTGGTCTGCCATCGAACTAGCTTAGCGGTGAGGTAAGTCACCGGGCAGATAGCTTAGCGGTAAGCTACTTTGTCTTAGTGCTAAGCAAAGTGGTGACGGCGCTCGCCCCCGCCGTGTGGGGCACGACCTACTTCGTCACGACGGAGTACCTGCCGCCGGACCGGCCGCTCCTGGCCGGCCTGCTGCGCGCGCTGCCGGCCGGGTTGCTGCTGGTCGCGGTCACCCGCCGGCTGCCGCGGGGTGACTGGTGGTGGCGGTCGCCGGTGCTCGGCGCGCTCAACATCGGGCTGTTCCTGCCGCTGCTGTTCCTGGCCGCGTACCGGCTGCCCGGCGGGGTCGCGGCGACGGTCGGCGCGGTCCAGCCGCTGGTCGTGGCCGAGCTCGCGGCGGTGCTGCTCGGGCAGCGGATGACGGCGCGGGTCGCGCTCTCCGCCATCGCGGGCATCGTCGGCGTCGCGCTGCTGGTGCTGCGGGCGGACGCGCGGCTCGACGTGGTCGGGGTGGCGGCGGCGCTCGGCGGCGCGGTGGCGATGGCCGCCGGGGTGGTGCTGAGCAAGCGGTGGACCACGCCCGCGCCGCTGCTCGCCGTCACGGGGTGGCAGCTCGTCGCGGGCGGCGTGGTGCTGCTGCCGGTGACGTTGCTGGTCGAAGGGCTGCCGCCCGCGCTCACGGCGACGAACCTCGGCGGCTTCGCGTACCTCGGGCTGATCGGCGGCGCGCTCACGTACGCCCTGTGGTTCCGCGGCCTGCGCGTGCTGCCCGCCACCCAGGTCACGTTCCTCGGGCTGCTCAGCCCGGTGGTCGCCACGGCCGTCGGCTGGCTGCTGCTCGACCAGGGGTTGACGGCGTCGCAGGTGGTCGGCGCGGTGGTCGTGCTCGGCGCGCTCGTCGTGGCCCAAAGGAATTCTGCCCAGAGGAGTTCGGCCCAGAGGAGTTCCGCGCAGAGGAGCGCGCAGAGGAGTTCGGCCGGAAGCAGTCCCGCGCGGGCGGGATCAGGTGAGGAGATGGGGGAAAGGCATGAGGATCACGGTGTTCGGAGCGCTCGGTGGCGTCGGCCGCCAGGTGGTCGAGGAGGCACGGCGGCGTGGCCACGACGTCACGCCCGTCAGCCGGAGGCCCGGTCCCGGCCGCGAGGTCGGTGACGCGAGCGTCGTCGCGGACGTCGTGCGGCTCAGCGCGGGCCGGGACGTGGTGATCAGCGCGACCCGGCCGGCGGACGGGCGGGAGGCGGAGCTGGTGGCGGCCGCACGGGCGCTGCTCGCCGGTGCCGCGGAGACCGGGGTGCGGTTGCTGGTCGTCGGCGGGGCGGCCACGCTCGTCACGCCCGGGGGCCACACGGTGGAGGAGGCGCCCGACTTCCCGGACGCGTTGAAGCCGATCGCGCGGGCGTGCGCCGAGCAGTTGGCGGTGTGCCGGGCCGATCGCACCGCCGACTGGACCTACCTCAGCCCGCCGTCGCTGCTGGAACCCGGCGCGCGGACCGGCGTGTTCCGGGTCGGCCGGGACGAGCAGGTGGGCACGGAGATCTCCGTGGAAGACCTGGCGGTGGCGTTGCTGGACGAGGCCGAGACGCCGCGGCACCGGCGGGCGCGGTTCACCGTCGGCTACTGAAGGCCGCGGGACTGGGACCGCGGGATTGAAGAGCGGGACTGAAGACCGGGAGGGGGCCGGCGGCCGACCCCCTCCCGATCAGGTCAGGTCAGCCCAGTTCCGCGCACGTCTTCGCGTCCGGGTCGGCGGCCGCCTTCGGCACCCACCGCACGTTCGCGAACGACGCCTGGAACGCACCCTCGGTGTAGACCAGGAACGGCGTGTTGACGTTCTCCAGGTCCAGCCCGCCGTTGCCGAAGCACGAGATCGGGATCTTCACCGTCGACTTCACGCCCGTGGGCAGCCCGCCGAACAGGCCGGTCGCGTTGACCTCGGCGAAGCACGGGTACTGGCAGTGCGCGCTGACGACGGTCCGCGCGGCCGGGGCCTGGTGCACGATCACGTCGAACACCAGCGCCGCGTTGGCGTTGAGGTACCCGCGCAGGTCGCTGCCGCCTGCCGGGTCCTGCAGGTAGACCTGGCCCGGCCCGGTGCCGGTCCACGTCGTCTTCATCGCGTCGCCCTGCACGTTGACGTCCGCCGGCACGACGTTGATCGAGCTGTGCGCCGCCTCGCCGTCCGGGCCGAGCTCGGTGCCGCTCCAGTTGTCGGGCGAGCCGATGTAGCTGCGGTACGGCGCGACGTCCGTGCGGACGTGCAGCTCCAGGTCCTCGGTCGCGGTGCCGCCGCCGCCGTTGCCGGCGCAGCCGAACTCAGGAGAGGACTCGTCGAGCTGACCGACGTTGCCGGTCTCCCAGCTGCGCAGGCCGTAGCCCGGCTTGAACAGCGGGTCGCCCTCGGCGTTCAGCGGCGTCTGGCACGCGCTGCGCGGCCACGAGAACGACAGCTCGCCGGTGAAGCCGGGGAACGTGTGCCTGCCGCGGACGAGCAGGTCGGCCACGCCACCGCCCTCGGTGCCGGGCAGCCACGCCGCCACGAACGCGTCCGAGCGGTTCAGCTCCTTGTTGACGTGCAGCGGACGGCCCGACACGTACACCGTGACGACCGGCGCGCCCTTGCCGCTGACCTTGTCCAGCACGGCGAGGTCGTTCGGGTACAGCTTGGCGGCCTCCAGCGAGCGCTTGCCGATGTCGCCGACGCCCTCCGCGTACGGGGTCTCGCCGATCACCGCGACCACCGCGTCGAACCCGGCCGGGTCGACGTCGCCGGTCTCGCTGAACACCACGTTGTCCTCGCCGAGGGCTTCCTTCAGCCCGCCGAGGATGGTGGTGCCGTTCGGGAAGTCGGCGTTGGTGTTGCCGGTGCCCTGCCAGCTCAGCGTCCAGCCGCCGGTCTGGTTCTGCAGGCTGTCCGCGCTCTTGCCGACGACCAGCACCTTCGACGTGGACGCGAGCGGCAGCACGCGGTTGTTGTTCTTCAGCAGCACCTGGGACTCGCGGACCGCCTTGCGGGCCAGCTTGCGCGCCTCCAGCGCGTCGGCCGAGCCCGCGTGGTCGCGCAGCGACGGCTTCTCGCCGTCCAGCACGCCCGAGCGGATCTTGACGCGCAGGATGCGGGTCACCGCGTCGTCGATCCGGGACATCGGGATCTGACCGCCCTCGACCTGGGCGATCGTGTTGGCGATGAACGCCTTCCAGTCGTTCGGCACCATCACCACGTCGATGCCCGCGTTGATCGCCTGCGGGCAGCTCGCGTTGGTGCAGCCCGCGACCTGGCCGATGCCGTTCCAGTCGGAGACGACGAGGCCGTCGAAGCCCATCTTGCCCTTGAGGATGTCGTTCACCGCGAGCTTGCTGCCGTGCAGCTTGCCCTCGGCGATGCCGTGCTCCTCGTTGGTCCAGCTGTTGAACGACACCATCACGGTCTGGGCGCCCGCGGCGAGCGCGCCGTAGTAGCCCTGGCCGTGGACGTTGATCATCTCGGCCTCGGACGACGGGTTGACGCCCTGGTCCTTGCCGCCGATCGTGCCGCCGTCACCGATGAAGTGCTTGGCCGTGGCCAGCACGTCCACCCGGTTGCGGCTGCTGCCCTGCAGTCCCTTCACGGCCTCGTAGCCGTAGGCGCGGGTGATCCGCGGGTCCTCGGAGTAGCCCTCGTACGTGCGGCCCCACCGGTCGTCCAGCGGCACGGCCAGCGTCGGCGCGAACGCCCAGTCCTGGCCGGTGGCGCGGATCTGCTCGGCGGTCGCCTTGCTGATGTCGCGGATCAGGCACGGGTCGTGCGCCGCGCCGAGGCCGATGTTGTGCGGGAAGACCGTCGCGCCGTAGACGTTGTTGTTGCCGTGCACGGCGTCGATGCCCCAGATGACGGGGATCTGCGTGCGGCTGGCCTTGGAGGCGTCCCAGTAGGCGTCGGCCAAGCCCAGCCACGCCTCGGGCGCGGCGTGCTTGTCGCGGTTCGGCCACGAGCCGCCGCCGTTGAGGACGGAGCCGATGCCGTACTCGCGGACCTCGTCCGGCGTGATCGCGGCGATCTCCGGCTGGGTCATCTGGCCGACCTTCTCGGCCAGCGTCATGCCCGCGAGGATCTCCCTGACCCGCCGCTCGTCGTCCCGGTTGGTCTTGACCCGGCTCTGGACCTTCGGCCAGTCGGACAGCTCCGGGAGGTCGTCCTCGATCCGGGCGCAGCCGTGCTCGGTGCGCGGCTCACCGATGACCGGCTGGGCCGAGGTCGGCTCCGGGGAGGCGGCGGCGCCTCCGGTGATGAGACCGGCGGCGAGCACCGCGGCCAGCGCGGCGCTCAGTTGTCTGCGGGGCATCGGCGGTTCCGTTCGTCTTCGTGCGACGGCTCTGTCGCGCCCGATCCTCGCGACCGCGCCGGGCACGGTCAAGACCTCCGTGGGAGCGCTTCCTCGCAGGTAGGAGTTACGGTCGCCGACCGGTTTCCCGGTACCGCGAAAATGAATGACCTTCACGTCACCCAGCGTGTCGAGACGGTTACTTGACGCTCGAGTAGGTAGTGGGCCAGACTCGGCTCCGGTCAGCACGGTCCACTGAGGACTCCTGCAAGTCCTTGCCACGCCGGGAAGAGCACACCATGTCACTGAGGTCTCCCCTGTCCCGCCGCGTCCTGATCCTCGCCGCGGCGGTCGCCCTCACCACGTCCGGCGCGGTCGCCCAGGCCGCCGAGAACCCGTACGAACGCGGCCCCGCGCCGTCGACGTCGAGCATCGAGGCGGTGCGCGGCCCGTTCGCCACCAGCCAGGTCTCCGTGTCCGCGACGAGCGTGCGCGGCTTCGGCGGCGGCACGATCCACTACCCGACCAGCACCGCCGAGGGCACGTTCGGCGCGGTCGCCGTCTCGCCCGGCTACACGGCCACCCAGTCCAGCCTGTCCTGGCTCGGGCCGCGCCTGGCGTCGCAGGGCTTCGTCATCTTCATCATCGACACCAACTCCCGCTACGACCAGCCCACCTCGCGCGGCGACCAGCTGCTCGCGGCGCTCGACTACCTCACCACCAGCAGTTCCGTGCGCGGTCGGATCGACGCCACGCGCCTCGGCGTCATGGGCCACTCGATGGGCGGCGGCGGCGCGCTGGAGGCGACCAAGGACCGGCCGAGCCTGCAGGCGTCGATCCCGCTCACCGCGTGGAACACCACGAAGACGTGGTCGACCGTGCAGACGCCGACGCTGGTCGTGGGCGCGGAGAACGACTCCGTCGCACCGGTCTCGTCGCACTCGGAGCCGTTCTACACGAGCCTGCCGGCCACGCTGGACAAGGCCTACTTGGAGCTGAACGACGCGAGCCACTACGCGCCGAACAGCTCGAACACCACCATCGCCAAGTACAGCATCGCGTGGCTGAAGCGGTTCGTGGACAACGACACCCGCTACGAGCAGTTCCTCTGCCCCGCGCCCAGCGGCGCCGCGATCTCCGAGTACCGGGACACCTGCCCGCACTCCTGAGCGAACCCACCCGCGCGTCCGGCACGTCCGACGCGTGGCGCCACCGGCGGGCGGTTCCCGCAACCGGCCCGAACCGCCCGCCGGCCCGGCCGTTCCCGCGACGCCCGGCGGGCGTTGACGGGATCGAAGGGCCGCCGCTAGCGTGGGCGGAAGGTTGTGAGAGCGCTCTCACCTTCCGGAGGTCTCAACGATGAGATCAACCCCGCTGGCGGCGGCCCTGCTCGTCACCGTCGCCTCCCCCGCCGAGGCCCAGCCGTCCCCGTCCGCCCAACCGGCGGCGGTGATCTGCAACAAGTTCTGCGAGCCGCGCGATCCCGCGCTCGCGCCCCGTGACCGCGAAGCCGTGTCGGCCACCCTGTTCGGCCGCCGGTTCGCCCTGCACTTCAACGACGCCGACGCGATGGGCTGGGCGTCCGTCGGCACCGGCAGCCCCGGCGACGAGGTCTGGCTGGACCGGTCGTTCGACGGCGGCCGCACGTGGTCGTCCGGCTCGCGGCTCGGCGTCACCGCGATCCCCGCCGGTGCGACCGGGTGGCGCACCCAAATGTTCAACGTGGACGACTGGGCCAACCGCGGCGTCGGCGCGCTGCGCGCGTGCGGCAAGGCGTCCGACCGGCCGGACATCGCCTGCACGGCGTGGGCCCGGACCACGTGGAACGCCCACGACCGGCGCACCGCCGCCGCGACCGCCCTGATGCAGTTCTACGACAACGCCACCGGGCGGTTCGCCACCACCGGCTGGTGGAACACGGCCAACGGGCTCACCGCGCTGGTCGACAACATCCGCGTCTCCGGGATGGGCAGCTACCGGTACGCGATCGCGGAGACGTACGACCGGAACGTCAACGCCCACCTGGGCCACTTCCGCAACGACTACCTGGACGACACCGGCTGGTGGGGCCTGGCGTGGGTGGCCGCGCACGACCTCACCGGCGACCCGCGGTACCTGGCCACGGCCAGGATCGCCGCCGACCACATGCACGCGTACTGGGACGGCGTGTGCGGCGGCGGGGTGTGGTGGCGGACCACCCGGACGGCCAAGAACGCCATCTCCAACTCCCTCTACGTCCAGCTCAACGCGGCGCTGCACAACCGGATCGCCGGCGACGCGACGTACCTGGGCCGGGCGCGGGCGGGCTGGGCCTGGTTCACCGGGGTCGGCCTGGTCAACGGCTCGAACCTGGTCAACGACGGCATCAGCACCAGCACGTGCCGGAACAACGGCGACCAGGTGTGGAGCTACAACCAGGGGGTGGTCATCGCCGCGCTGGTCGAGCTGAACCGGGCCACCGGCGACGCGGCGCTGCTCACGCGGGCCAGGCAGGTGGCCGACGCGTCGTCCACGACCGGCATCCTGAACAGCTCGGGCATCCTGCGGGAACCGTGCGAGCCGGCCAACTGCGAGCCGGACGGCCCGTCGTTCAAGGGCATCTACGCGCGGTCCCTGGGCGTGCTGAACCGGGTGCTGCCCGACCGGCCGTACACGACGTACCTGCGCCGGCAGGCCGACACGGCGTACGCGGCCAACCGGAACGCGCTGGACGCCTACGGCCTGCGGTGGGCCGGGCCGTTCGACCGGGCCGACGCGGCACGCCAGCAGAGCGCGCTGGACCTGCTGAACGCCGTGTAGGCGCGGTTGAACGCCGTTCAGGCGCTTCGGCGGCCACCGCCGAGGCAGCCTGGTCGGGGCGCATGGTCGGGGGCGCCTGGTCGGGGCGCCTGGTCACCGTCGGGGCGCCTGGTCGGGGCCGGCTAGGGTCGGGGAGGCAACACTTCCCCGACCGGCGGGCACAACCGGGACATGACGACCGATGACCCCGACGACCGCACCCTGTGGTCACAGGCCGCGGCAGGGAGTGGACCGGCCTTCGGCGCGCTGTTCGACCGGCACGCCAAGGCCGTCTACAACCACTGCTTCCGGCTGACCGCGTCGTGGGCGGCCGCCGAGGACCACCTCCAGAACACGTTCCTGGTGGCCTGGCGCAAGCGCGACCGGCTGCGGCTGGAGCACGACTCCGCGCTGCCGTGGCTGCTCGCGGTGGCCACGAACGTGGTGCGCAGCGACCGGCGGACGGTGGCGCGGCGGCTGCGGCTGTTCCGCAGGGCGCCGGTGGAGACCCCGGTCCCCGACCACGCCGACCTGGTCGCCGAGCGGGTCGACGACCAGCGGCGGATGGCCCGGCTGCTGGAGGCCGTGGCGGAGCTGCCGCGCAACGAGCGGGAGGCCCTGGCCCTGTGCGTGTGGTCCGGGGTGTCCTACGCGGACGCCGCCGGCGTGCTCGGGATCGCCGAGGGGAGCGTGCGGGCCAGGGTCAGCAAGGCGAAGGCGCGGTTGACCCGCAGGTTCGGCACGCCCCCGGTCGTCGCCGTCCCCGCGCTGACCCTGGAGGACCGATGAACGACGCACTCCCCCCGACCCGGGACCTCCCGCCCCACCGCCACGGGCAGATCCGGGCGCGGCTGGAACAGGAGGTCGCCGGGCGTCGACGTCCGGTGCGGTTCGCCCCCCTGATCACCGCCGGGGTCGCCGCCGCGGCCGTCGTGGTCCTGGTCGCGGTGCTCGCGCCGGGGCAGCGGCGCGACGCCGCCGACACCGCGTCGAGCGGCACGGCCCAGTCCGCGGCGACCGAGCCGTCGTCCGCCCCGCCCGCCACGCCGTCGAGGCGGACGCCGGTCATCCCCGGCCTCTCGCCGGAACGGGTCGCCGAGGTCGAGCGGGGCTGCCAGGAGAGCACCCTGCGCCCGGGCAAGGCCACGCTGCACCAGTACGTCACCGACGAGGTCGGGACGTTCGCCCTCCTCTACACCGCGAGCGAGCTGGTCAGCTGCACGGTCGACGGTCCCGTGATGGCGTACAACGCGGCCGGCGGCGTGGTCTGGGACTCCGGGTGGCTGCCCGGCGTGCTCGCCCTGGACGAGCTGGGGTCCGCGAGCGGCGGTGACGGGGGCAAGGCCGAGCACGCGGGCATCCCCGGGCACGACATGGCCGTCGGCCGCGTGACGGGTGACGTCGCCAAGGTCGTCTACGAGCACGGCGGGCGGTCGGTGGAGGCGCGGATCGCCAACGGCACGTTCGTGGCCCGCCTGGCGCACCCGTCGGACTGGCAGGCGCCGGAGGGCTGGGACGCGCTCGGCGTCGTGCGCGCGTACGACGCCGACGGCGCGCTGCTCGGCGAGTGGCGGCAAGCGTGGGACGCGACCAAGTGCTGGGTGCGCCCGGACGGGGTGATCGTCGCGGGCGCCCGCGACCTCGACCCGGCGAGGTGCCACCCCGCCGTCGCCTGGCAGTGGTGACCGGCCGGGGCGGGTCCGCTCAGGCGGGCGACACGCCCCGGTACGGCAACGTCTGGCTGTAGACGATGTTCGTGGTCGTGCTGCCGAAGCCGGTGAGGTCGTTGACGACCCGTTCCAGGTGCGTCATCGACGTGGCCGCGACCTTGAGGGTGTAGCAGTCGTCGCCGGTGGTGCGCAGGCACTCCAGGATCTCCGGCCGCTCGGCGAGGAGCGCGTGCAGCGGCTCGTGCCGGTTGCCGGGGTACTTGAGGCGGACCACGGCGAGCACGGCGTAGCCGACCTTGTCGAGGTCGACCTCGGCCCGGTAGCCGGTGATGATCCCGCTCGACTCCAGCCGGCGGACGCGTTCCGTGGTCGCCGAGGCGCTGAGGTTGACGCGGCGGCCCAGCTCGGACAGCGGCAGCCGGCCGTCCCGTTGCAGCTCGCCGAGGATCGCCCAGTCCGTCTGATCGAGATTCCCGGTCATCCGCCCAAACTACCGTCGAATCCACGGCTGGAAGCCGTTCAGACCGGGTGAAGTCTCTTCAGGATCGGCTGACCGGCACCTAGCCTTGGTCGGGTGCAGATCGGTGTGAACGTCCCCAACTTCGGCCCCGGAACGTCGCCGGACGTGGTGCGGCGGTGGGCGCTGACGGTCGAGGGGCTCGGCTTCGACCTGCTCATGGTGTCCGACCACGTCGCCGTGACGCCGGACGTGGCGGGCCAGTACCCGGCGCCGTTCTACGAGCCGTTCACCGCGCTGTCGTGGCTGGCCGGCGTGACGTCGACGATCCGGCTCGGCACCACCGTGCTCATGCTGCCGTACCGGCACCCGCTGCTCGTGGCGCGGATGGCGGCGAACCTGGCCGACCTGTCCGGCGGGCGGTTCGTGCTGGGCGTCGGCGTCGGGTGGGCGCGGCAGGAGTACGAGGCGCTGGGCGTGCCGTTCGAGCGGCGGGGTCGGCTGACCGACGAGGGGCTGCGGGCGGTGCGGGCGGCGTGGCGGGACGAGGCCGACTACCGCGCCGGGCACGTCCCGATCTGGGTCGGCGGGCACTCCGACGCGGCGTTGCGGCGGGCCGTGCGGCTCGGCGACGCCTGGCACGGCCTGCGCCTCACGCCCGCGGCGTTCCGGGAGGCGTTGGGGCGCTTGGAGGTCATCGCCGCGGAGGAGGGGAAACCCGTGCCCGCGTTGGCGCCCCGGATCATCTTGAACATCACGTCCGAAGTGGACGGTCCGGAACGGCGGCTGGGCGAGGGCACGGTGGCGCAGGTCGTGGCCGACCTGGCGGAACTCCGCGCGCTCGGCGCGGAAGCCGTGGTGCTGGACCCGTTCGTCGGCGATCCACAGGAGACGTCGCACCCCGAAGTCGCATGGCAGGCGCTCGCCACCGTGCGGAAGGAGTTCCGATGAGCTTGCGCAGGGCGATCGAACTGGCGGCCGAGGCCCGTGCGGCGGGCAACCCGCCGTTCGGCTCGTTGCTGGTGGGGCCGGACGGCGCGGTGCTGGCCGAGGAGCGCAACACCAGCGTCACCGACGACGACATCACCGCGCACCCGGAGCTGAAGCTGGCCCGGTGGGCGGCGCGGTCGCTCGACCCGGAGGTCGCGGCCGGCGCCACGATGTTCACCAGTTGCCAGCCGTGCGGCATGTGCGTCGGCGCGATCGAGCGCTCGGGGCTCGGCCGGGTGGTGTTCGCCCTGTCGACGGACCAGCTGAACGCGCTGAAGCCCGGCGGCGGATTCCCCGCCGTGCCACAGGAAGGCCCCGGGATGGCGGACGAGGCGAGCGCCGTGGTCCGGGGCTACTACGGCTGACGCACCACGCGTCTACCACTGATCCGCCGCCTCGCCACCCCGCCCGTCCGGAGCGTTCGCCGCGCGCGACCGGCGGGGCGCGCTGGGCCGTTCGGCGGCATCTGCGGCCCGAAAGAGCTTCGTCGGGTTGTGGGGTTCACAGATTGTGGCCGGTTCGCTACCTTTGGGATCTGGGAGCGCTCCCAGTCCCTGTCTAGAACATCCTCAATGTGGAGGACACATGACCTTCAGACGCGGTCTCCGGACGGTAATCGGCGTCTTCAGCTCGGTCCTGGCGGTCCTCGCCGCCAGCGTCGTGGTCCTGGTGAGCGCTACGGGCGTCGCTAGCGCACACGGTTCGGTCACCGACCCGCCGTCGCGCAACTACGGCTGCTGGCAGCGGTGGGGCAGTGACCACCTGAACCCGAACATGGCCCAGACCGACCCCATGTGCGCTCAGGCCTGGAAGACGGACCCGAACGCGATGTGGAACTGGAACGGCCTGTACCGCAACGGGGTCGGCGGCAACCACCAGGGCGCGCTGCCGAACGGCCAGCTGTGCAGCGGTGGTCTCACCGAGGGCGGCCGCTACCGGGCGCTCGACACGGTGGGCGCGTGGAACACGGTCACCAAGCCGCGCCAGTTCACGCTGACGATCACGGACCAGGCGAAGCACGGCGCGGACTACCTCCGCATCTACATCACCCGGCAGGGCGTCAACACGGCGACCACGCCGCTGCGCTGGAGCGACCTGGAGCTGGTCACCTCGACCGGCCGCTACGGCACCACGGGCCTCTACCAGGCCCAGGTGAACGCGGGCACCCGCACCGGCCGCCACACCGTGTTCACGATCTGGCAGGCCAGCCACATGGACCAGGCCTACTACCTGTGCAGTGACGTGACCTTCCAGTAAGACGACGAGCACACGGGTGCGGCATGAGCCTTCCGCCGCACCCGTGTGCTCACCCGGTCACGTCGTGAGCCGTCACGCGCCGCCCAGGTTCGTGGTGGCCCAGAACGCCTCACCGGGGCCGGCCACCGCGGCCGCGTCCCCGCTGTGAGGTAGGAAAGCCGACTCACCGCCGCTCAGCACGACTTGTTCGCCGCCGCGGGTCAGCGTCACCGATCCGCTGGTGCACAAGAGGAGTTGCGGTCCGTCGCCCGGAAGCACCGCGCCGTCCCGCACGGAGTGCAGGCGGAACTCGGGCTCCGGGGTCCGGTACGTCCGCAGTGGACCGCCGTCCTCAGCGTCGAGGACGGCGGCCGGACCGGTCCGGTGGTCCACCAGGGACAGCACGGCGCGCACGTCCACCGGCTTGGTGGTCAGGCCCGCGCGGAGCACGTTGTCGGAGTTGGCCATCAGCTCGACGCCCGTGCCGCGCAGGTGCGCGTGCAGCACGCCGGCGCCGACGTGGACGGCCTGGCCGGGCCGCAGCCGCACCGCGTTGAGCAGCAACGCCGCGACGACGCCCGCGTCCGCCGGGTAGACCTTCGCCAGCTCCGCCACGTGCGCCAGCCCCGGCACGCGGACGGCGGCGCCCGCCACCTCGGCGACCAGGTCGGCGTCGGCCCCGCACAACGCCCAGCGCAACGCGTCCCACGTCTCGCCGACCGCGAGCCGGGACCGCAGCGGGGCCAACGACGGCAGGTCGAGCGCGTCCAGCAGCGCCACGGTCTCCGCGGGCCGGCGGAACCCGGACAGGGTCTCGAACTCGGTCAGGGCGACCAGGACCTCCGGCTTGGGCCGGTCGTCGCGGTAGCCGTGCTCGGCGAACCCCACCACCGCCTGGTCCCGGTTCGGGTGCACCTGCAGCGACAGCGGGGCGTCCACGGCCAAGACCTTGAGCAGGAACGGCAACCGCGGCCCGAAGGCGGCCAGGCTGTCCGGCCCGAGCAGCCCGGCCGGGTTCGCGGCGAGGTACCGGTCCAGCGCCACCCCGGAATCCGCCAACCGCGACGGGTCGTCGGGGTGCGCGCCGACCCACAGCTCCGCCTGCGGCGCCGGGCTCGGCGACGGCTCGCCGCGCATCTCGGCCAGCGCGGTCCGCGAACCCCAGTGGTACTCCCGGACGATGGTCTCCAGCTTGCGCACGGCGATCCCTCAGATTCCCACGGGCACGGACGGGACGCGGGCGTCAGCGAGCAGCGCCGCCGCGCCGATCAGCCCCGAGTCGACGCCCAGCGTGGCCGGGCACACCTCGACCCGGCGCATGAAGTCCAACCCCGCGTGGTCCGCGAGCGGTTCGGTGACGGCCGGCTCCAGCAGGTCCCAGGCCTGCGCCACACCACCGCCGATGACCACGCGGTCGATCTCGCACAGCGCCGACGCCACCGTGATGACCCGCGCCACGGCCTCACCGGAACGCCGGAACGCGGCCCGCGCGGTCGGGTCGCCCGCCGGCGCCGCGGCGGCGAGCGCGACGCCGTCCGCCGTGCCGCCCAACGGCTGCCAGCCCTGTTCCAGCGCCCAGCGCACCATGGACGGGCCGCTGGCGATGGCCTCCGAGCAGCCGTTCGCGCCGCACCCGCACCGGGGTCCGGCCGGGTCGACCACGAAGTGGCCGACGTGGCCCGCGTTGCCGGTGGTGCCGAAGTGCGGCCGGCCGCCGAACACGAACCCGCCGCCGATGCCGGTGGACACGACCATGCCGAGCAGGCACTCGCTGCCCCGGCCGTTGCCGTGGTGGTACTCGGCCAGCGCCATGCACAGGGCGTCGCCGCCGAGCCGCACCGGCAGGCCGGGCAGGAGGCCGCCGACGCGGGAGGTGATGGGGAAGTCGCGCCAGCCGGGGATGTTCACCGGGCTGATCGTGCCGTCGCGCAGGTCCATCGGGGCGGCCGAGGCGATGCCCGCGCCGAGCACCGCGCGGCCGGCGGCCTGGGCGAGCAGGTCGTCCAGCAGGCCCGCGAGGCCGCTCCACACCGCCTCGGCGTCACCGGGCGGGGTGGCGGTGGTGCGGCGGGCGAGGACGGTGCCGTCCGACTCGACCAGCGCCGCTGCGAGCTTGGTGCCGCCGATGTCGATGGCGACCGCGACCGGGTCGAGTTCGTGGCCCATGAGACTTAGTTAAGCGGTTAATCAAAGTTTCGTCAAGGGGGGTTGACGCCCCCAGGCAGCTGTCACGCGTCCCACCCCGCCGTGCCGAACGGCGTGCCCGCGCGGTACCCGGCGATGCCGGCGGCCGGGTACTCGATGAGGTCCGCCGGCAGGGCGTCGAGCGGGAACCAGCGCAGCTCGGAGCACTTGTCCGGCTCGCGGTTCTCCGGCACGCCGGACCACGTCCGCGCCTCGAAGAACAGGCCCAGCCGCGGTTCCAGCCCGGAACCGGCGACGTGCAGTGTGTGCACCAGGCGCAGGTCCGCCGGGTCCAGGCGGACGCCGACCTCCTCCTCGGCCTCCCGCACCGCGGCGGCCAGGACGGACTCGCCCGCGTCGAGCTTGCCGGACGGCAGGTGCCAGCGGCCGTCGAAGCGCGCGTCCGCGTCCCTGCGGCGCGACAGCAGCACGAGGCCGTCGCGGACCAGCAGCACGTGCACGTCGACGAGGTGGCGGTCGGTCATCGGCCCGCACCGCCCGGCAACGCCCGCGCGGCCCGGCCGGCAGCCCGCGGGCCGAACCCGACCCGGACCGCGCGGATCACCGTGCCACGACCGTCACAGGTGCTTCTCGATCTCGGCCAGCTCCTCCGCCTCGAACGCGAGGTTCGCCGTCGCGGCCACGTTGTCCTCCAGCTGCTTCACGCTGGACGCGCCGATCAGCGCGGACGTGACGTTGCGCAGCACCCACGCGATCGCCAGCTGCGCCAGCGTCTGCCCGCGCCGCTTCGCGATGTCGTTCAGCGCCCGGACCTTCGCCAGCGTCTCGTCGTCCAGGTTGGACTTCGAGAGGAACGGCGAGGCGCCCGCCGCGCGCGACCCCTCCGGCACGCCGTCGAGGTAGCGGTCGGTCAGCACGCCCTGCGCCAGCGGCGAGAACGCGATGCTGCCCGCGCCCACCTCCGCCAGCGCGTCCAGCAGGCCGTCCTCGACCCACCGGTTGAACATCGAGTACGACGGCTGGTGGATCAGCAGCGGCGTGCCGAGGTCGGACAGCACCCGCGCGGCTTCCAGCGTCTGCTCGGCGGAGTAGTTCGAGATGCCGACGTACAGCGCCTTGCCCTGCCGCACCACGGCGTCCAGCGCGCCCATCGTCTCCTCGACGGGCGTGTCCGGGTCGGGCCGGTGGTGGTAGAAGATGTCGACGTAGTCCAGGCCGAGCCGGGCCAGCGACTGGTCCAGCGAGCCGATCAGGTACTTGCGGGAGCCCCACTCGCCGTACGGGCCGTTCCACATGTGGTAGCCGGCCTTGGTGGACACCAGGACCTCGTCCCGGTGGGCCCGGAAGTCCTGGGCGAACAGGCGGCCGAAGTTCTCCTCCGCGCTGCCGGGCGGCGGGCCGTAGTTGTTCGCCAGGTCGAAGTGCGTGACGCCGAGGTCGAACGCGCGCCGCAGGATGGCCCGCTGGCCGTCCAGGTGCCGGTCGTGGCCGAAGTTGTGCCACAGGCCGAGCGACACGGCGGGCAGCTTGAGCCCGCTGCGACCGGACCTCCGGTACGGCATGGCGTCGTACCGGGACTCGGCGGCTTGGTAGGTCATGTTGGTCCTTTACCGGTGCTCTGCCTGGGGATGAGCGCGGCCTTCGGCGACCAGCGCTCGGCGACCTCGCGGCCCTCGATCAGCTCCAGCACCGACTCGGCCACCGTGACGCCGAACTGGTGGACGTCCACGCTCATCGTGGTGAGCGCGGGCGTGGCCAGCCGGCACAGGGTCGAGTCGTCCCACGCGACGAGGCTGAGCCGGTCCGGCACGGCGCGGCCCAGCTCCTTGGCGGCGTTCAGACCCGCGACGGCCATCACGTCGTTGTCGTAGAGGATCGCGGTCGGCGGCTCCGGCGTGTCCAGCAGCGCGGAGGTGAGCTTGGCCCCGGACTCCTCCGAGTAGTCGCCCTCCACCACGACGGGCTCGATGCCCGCCTCGGCGCACCCTTCGAGCAGCACCGCGGTCCTGGCCCTGGTGTGCAGCAACGACTCCGGGCCGCTGACCCGCGCGATGCGCCGGTGCCCGAGGTCGAGCAGGTACGCGAGGGCTTCGCGCACGGGGCCCGCGTCGTCGGTGCGGACCGCGGGCACGGCGACGCCCGCCGCGTCCGGCTCGCCGACGTACAGCGCGGGCAGGCCGATCTCCCGCAGCACCGCCGGGCGGCGGTCGTCCGCGGTGCGGTTCACGACCACCACCGCGTCGACCACGCCGCCCGCCGCCCACCTGCGGTAGGCGGCGATCTCGGCGTCCTGCGTCCCGACGATGTGCAGCAGCACGGACCGGTCGCCCTCGGCGAGCCGCTCCTCGATGCCCGCGATGAACTCCATGAAGAACGGCTCCGCGCCCAGCAGCCGCGCGGGGCGGGCCAGGACGAGGCCGACGGAGCCGGTGGTCATGTCCGCGCCGCGCTGAGGCTGTTGGCCGATCGGAGCACCAGCCGGTCGGTGAGCGCGGCCGGGTCGACCGACTCGGCCGCGGTCCGGACCAGGAACGAGTGCGACTCCCCGGCGGCGAGGGTGATCAGGGCGTCGTCCGTGACGGCGTCCTCGGCGACCCGGTCCGCCAGCACGGCGACGTCGCGGGCGAAGGAGGTCGCGGTGACGTCCACGCGGTAGCCCTCGGACACGCGGCGCACCTCGGCGGTGAGCGGCGCGGGGTCGTAGGCCAGCTCCACGTCCTCCAGGAACAGGTGCGCGGTGCGCGCGTCGGCCGTGCTCACCACCAGCACCTCCCCCTTCGGGTCGGCCGGCGCGACCAGGTCCGCCGGCAACTCCAGCTGCGCGACCGACCGGGCCGGCACGTCGAGCGGGAGTTTAGCCGCCGCCAGCACGTCGCCCGCGAACGTCTGCCGCTCCAGCGTGACGTCGCTGGTCCAGACCTCATCGGTGTCGTTGACGGCGATCAGCGCGTCCACGCCGTCGCGCGGCTGGACGGTGAGCAGCCGGGGCGCGAAGGCGTGCCTGAGCGCGTAGTACAGCGGCTTGGGGCGCTCGTCGCCGTCGATCGCGGCCCACGAGGTGACCGGCCAGCAGTCGTTGAGCTGCCAGACCAGGGCGCCGGCCGTGCGCGGCCAGTGGGAGCGGAAGTGCTCGACGCCGAACGCGACCGCGCGGGCCTGGTTGAGCTGGGTCGCCCAGTGCCAGTCCTCGAACGCCTCGGGCGCGGGCAGGTGCGGCGCCAGGCCGCGGTCGAGCTTGCCGTTGCCGTCGTCGGCCTTCTGGTGCAGCAGGAACGCGGGGGACGTGGGCGTCATCGGCTCGTCGTGCACCCACCGGGTCAGGGTCGCCCAGGTCGGCGGGCCCTGGAAGCCGAACTCCGAGCAGAACCGCGGGGTGTGGTCGCGGTAGTGGGTGTAGTCGACCCGGTTCCAGACCTCCCACTCGTGCCGCGTGCCGTGGGTGTCCTCGTTCGGGTGCAGGTCGCCGGGGCTGTACGGGCTGCCCGGCGAGTAGTGCCGGGTCGGGTCCAGCTCGGCGACGATCGCGGGCAGCAGCTCCTCGTAGTAGCCCCGGCCCCAGGTGCGGCCGTCGAGGCTCTCCTGCCACTGCCAGTCGTGGAAGCCCCACAGGTTCTCGTTGTTGCCGTTCCACAGCGCCAGCGAGGGGTGCGAGGTGAGCCGGGCGACGTTCTCGCGGGCCTCGGCCTCGACCTCCTCCCGCAGCGGCGACTCCTCCGAGTAGGCCGCGCAGGCGAACAGGAAGTCCTGCCACACCAGCACTCCGCGCTCGTCGCAGACGTCGTAGAAGTCCTCGGTCTCGTAGATCCCGCCGCCCCAGATCCGGAGCATGTTCATGTTCGCGTCGATCGCCTGCTCGACCCGGCGGACCAGCCGGTCACGCGTGATCCTGGTCAGGAAGTGGTCGTCCGGGATCCAGTTGGCGCCCTTGGCGAACACCGGCTTGCCGTTCACGACGAACGTGAACGGGGCGCCGACCTCGTCGGGCGCGGTGTCGACGGTGATGGTGCGGAAGCCGACGCGGCGGTCGGCCCGGTCCACGTCCTCGCCGTCGGCCCGGAGGACGACGCGCAGGTCGTAGAGGGGGTGGTCGCCGTAGCCGACGGGCCACCACAGGTCGACGTCCGGGACCTCCACGGTCACGACGCCGGTGTCGCCCTCGACGCGGGCGCCGCGCTCGACGCCGCCCACGGAGGCCACCACGGTCAGCTCGGCGTCGCGCGCGCGGTCGACCTCGACGTGCACCTCGACGCGGCCGACGCCGTTGCCGTCCACCGTGACGAGCGGGCGGACGCGGTGCAGGCGGGCCTCGGTCCAGCGCTCCAGCCGGACCGGCTTCCAGATGCCGGCGGTCTGCAGGTCGGGGCCCCAGTCCCAGCCGAAGGAGCACGCCATCTTGCGGACGGCGTTCATCGGGTGCGGGTAGGCACGGGGGCGGTGGCCCAGCGCGGCCTCCTGCTCCTCGGCGTGCGAGAGGGCCGAGCGGAAGGTGACGACCAGGTCGTTCGCGCCGTCCACGAGGTGGTCGCGCACGTCGAACCGGTAGGAGCGGAACATGTTGGCGGTGCTGCCGAGCACGTGGCCGTTCAGCTCGACCGTGGCGACGGTGTCGAGGCCGTCGAACGCCAGCTCGACCTTCTCGCCCGGCTTGGCCGCCTCGGCGTCGAAGGTGAGGGCGTACCGCCAGTCGGCGCGGTGCGCCCACGCCAGCTCGGTCTCGTTGGTGTCGAGGTAGGGCTCGGGGATGAGACCCGCCGCCAGGAGGTCGAGGTGGGTGCTGCCGGGCACCGCCGCGGGCACCTCGCGGTCGGCGACGGCCGCCGGGATCGGCCCGCCCACCGCGCTCAAACGCCACCCGTCGTGCAAGGTCGTACGGATCATCGTTCCTCTTTCCCGGCGGCGGCGGTGGGTTACTGCCGTGTGACAATCAAGGTATGGCGATTCTTACGCCAGCAACTAAAGTAAGTCAACGAGGTTCACCGCCAGAGAGGAAGACCACAAGTGGCAGACGTGACGCACCTGCGGGCAGCGGGTGTGAGCCTGGTGCTCGACTTCTCCGGGGGCACCCTCCCCCGGGTTCGCCATTGGGGCTCCGACCTCGGCGAACTCGACCCGGACGCGCTGGCGGGACTGCTCCTGTCCCAGCGGCCGCACCCCATCGGCTACTCCGTGGACGGCGCGGTCGACGTGGCCGTGCTGCCGGAGCAGTCCGCCGGCTGGCTCGGCACGCCGGGAATCATCGGCAACCGCGCCGGCCGTGACTTCTCGACCGCGTTCCGGGTGGTGTCGGTGGACGAGACGGCCGGCGCGACCGGTGGCGGCCGCGTGGTCGCGCGGGCGGTGGACGAGGTCGCCGGGCTCGGGCTGGAACTGGTCGTCGAGCTGACGGCGTCCGGGCTCGTGCGGCAGCGCGCCGAGCTGACCAACACCGGGTCGACCGCGTTCTCCCTCGACGCGGTGAACCTGACCCTCCCCGTGCCGGCGCAGGCCGTCGAGATCCTCGACTTCACCGGGCGGTGGACGCGGGAGCGCAGTCCCCAGCGCACCCAGTGGACGCACGGCCTGCGCGTGCGGGAGAACCGGACCGGGCGCACCGGCTACGACTCCGCGTACCTGTTCGCCGCCGGCACGGCCGGGTTCGGCAACCGGTCGGGCGAGGTCTGGGCCGTGCACACGGCCTGGTCGGGCAACCACCGGACGTTCGCCGAGAAGACGTACCACTCGGTGTCGCTGCTCGGGTCGGGCGAGCTGCTGCTGTCCGGCGAGGTCGTGCTGGCGGCGGGCGAGTCGTACCGGTCGCCGTGGCAGTACGCCTCCCACGGGCACGGGCTGGACGAGGTGTCCGCCCGGTTCCACCGGCACCTGAGGTCGCGCCCGGGGCACCCGACCTCGCCGCGCCCGGTCGTGGTGAACACCTGGGAGGCCGTGTACTTCGACCACGACCTGGACCGGCTGAAGGCCCTGGCGGACGCCGCCGCGGCCGTCGGCGGCGAGCGGTTCGTGCTGGACGACGGCTGGTTCGGCTCGCGGCGCGACGACCGGCGCGGCCTCGGCGACTGGCACGTGTCGGACGAGGTGTGGCCGGACGGCCTGAAGCCGCTGACCGACCACGTCACCGGGCTGGGGATGCAGTTCGGCATCTGGGTCGAGCCGGAGATGGTCAACCCGGACTCCGACCTGGCGCGGGCGCACCCGGACTGGATCATGGCGGCGGGCGACCGGCTGCCCGGCACGGCCCGGCACCAGCAGGTGCTCGACCTGGCCCGGCCCGAGGCGTTCGAGCACATCCTGGAACGGCTGGACGACCTGCTGACCACGTACCCGGTGTCGTACCTGAAGTGGGACCACAACCGGGACCTGGTGGACGCGGGGCACCGGCCGACCGGGCGCGCGGGCGTGCACGGCCAGACGCTGGCGGTCTACCGGCTGCTCGACGAGCTGCGGCGGCGCCACCCCGGCGTGGAGATCGAGTCGTGCTCGTCCGGCGGCGGCCGGGTCGACCTGGAGGTCCTGGAGCGCACGGACCGGGTGTGGGTGTCGGACTGCATCGACGCGCTGGAGCGGCAGTCGATGCAGCGGTGGACCAACGCCCTGATCCCGTTGGAGCTGATGGGGACGCACGTGGGCGCCGAGACGTCGCACACGACGCACCGGCGGCACCCCGTCGACTTCCGCGCGGGCACGGCCCTGTTCGGGCACTTCGGGATCGAGTGGGACCTCACCAAGGCGTCCGCGGACGACCTCGCGCGGCTGACGTCGTGGGTGGCGCTGTACAAGGAGTTGCGGCCCCTGCTGCACTCCGGCGTGGCCGTGCACGGCGACCACCCCGACCCGGCGGTCGAGGTGCACGGCGTGGTCGCGGAGGACGGGTCGGACGCCGTGTTCGCCGTCGTCGCCCTGGCCACGTCGCAGCTCTACCCGCCGGGCGCCGTGCGCCTGCCCGGCCTCGCGCCGGACCGCGCGTACCACGTGCGGCCGCTCGCGCCCGGCGACGTGCCGGACGGCAACGCGCACCACTGGGGCGTGTTCCTGCCGTGGTGGACGCCCGAGGGCGTGACGCTGCCCGGTCGGGTGCTGGACACGGCGGGCGTGCAGGCCCCCGTGCTGTACCCGGAGCGGTTGGTGCTGGTGCGCGCGACGGCGGTGTGACCCGTTCGCAAGTCCGACGGCGGTCGTGGGCCCCTGTGGTCTCACGGCCGCCGCGCGCTTTCGCGGTCTAGCGGTGGTCGGGCGTGGTTCGTTACCGTTCAAGACACGAAGCGTCAGCTGACCGACCAGGAAGAACCTGTGAACACACGAATCGTCCTGATCGGCGTCGCTGTCGCGATGGCCGCGGTCACCTCGTGCGGTGGCCCGGCCGGCGGCGAGGCCCCGCCGACCTCCACAACGTCGCAGGCCGCCACCGCTCCGCAGGTCGGCCCGTCCCGAGGCGGCCTGCTGGACCGCACCGACCCGTGCACGCTGCTCACCAAGGCCGAGGCCGAGCAGGTCACCGGCGCGCAGAGCGCCGAACCGGTGGCGGAGGAGCTGGGGTCGGCCAAGGTGTGCACCTTCTCGCCGCAGAAGGCGCGGCTCGGCGTCGGTGTCCGGGCCACGTCCGGGCTGGCGGAGGTCCAGTCGAACGGCAACGTGGTGCAGGACATCGTGATCGGCCGCCACCAGGCCAAGCAGGCCGTGGGCGCGACCGGCAGCTGCGGGATCTTCATCGGCGTCACCGAGACGTCCCGGGTGGACGTCGTGCTGAACTCGGGCAGCCCCGACGAAGACCCGTGCCCGGCGGCGTTGAAGGTCGCCGAGCTGGTCGAGCCGAGGCTGCCCTAGGGGTTCAGGCCCTCGGCCGGACGGGTTCAGGCCCCCAGCCGCACGACGACCACCGCCGGCGCGTCACCGCCGTGAGCGGCACGCAGCACCCCTCGCGCCGCGTCCCACTCGAAGGCCCACTCCGGCGACGTCACCGGGAACACCGGCGACACCGTGACGTCCCGCTCGCGCAGGTGCGGCACGGGGAGGTCGACGGCCGGTGACGCGTCGGGCAGCCGCCACACCGTCACGTAGCTGTCCGCCGCGGCGCGCAACCCCTGCGCCACCCACGGGCCGGTGCGGTCGGTCAGGCCCAGCGGCCAGAACGGGACGGAGGCGGCGATGTCGGCGCGAAGTCCTTTGTGGACGGTGACGGCCTCGCGCACCAGTGCCCGCTGCCCGGCGTCCATGAGGTCGACCCGACCGGCCAGGTAGAGGCGGCCCAGCACGCCGGTCGCCAACGTGAACGCGGCCTCCGACGCCGACATGCCCGGCTGCGCGTACGCCCAGTTGCCCGCCTGCTCGGGCAGCACCGACGCGGGCGCGGCGGCGGCGATCGGCGGGTACAGCAACGGGTTCTGCTGGTCCGACGTGGACTGCAGGTGCATCCGAGACAGCATCGCGTAGTCCATCCGCATCGCGCCGGACGCGCAGTTCTCCAGCAACAACCCCGGGTGGCGGGTCAGCACGCCGTCCAGCCACGCGAGGTGCGCGCGGTTGTGGGCGAGCAGGCCGTCGCCGGGCGCGAGGCCGCCGAGGTCGCTGCCGGGACCCGGCATGATGTTGTAGTCCAGCTTGATGAACCCGACGCCGAACTCGCCGACCAGCCGGTCCACGACCTCGTCCACGTGCCGCACCGCGTCGGGGTGCCGCAAATCGAGGTGGTGGCGGCCGTGCTCGGTCACCCGCACGCCGTCGCGCTGGAAGAACGCCTCGTCCGGCAGCGACGCGGCCAGCGGCGACCGCACGCCGACGACCTCGGGCTCCAGCCAGATGCCGGGCACCATCCCGCGCTCGCGGATGCGGTCGGCGACCTCGCCGAACCCGCCGGGGAACCGGGTCCGCGACGGGCGCCACTCCCCGACGCTGTCCCACCACCGGCCGTCCTCGTCGTACCAGCCGGCGTCCACGCAGAAATAGTCCGCGCCCACGTCGGCCGCCGCGTCGATCAGCGGGAGCAGCTTCTCCGTGGTCGGGTCACCCATGAGCGTGTTCATGTAGTCGTTGAAGACCACCGGCAGCTCGGGCGAGCGGCGGTCGCGCAGCGTGGCCCGGCGCTGCCGCGTCACCGCGGCGAACGCCTCGTCCACGCCGCCGGCGACGACCGCCACCGACACCGGCACGGTGGTGAAGCCCGCCCCGGCCGTCACCACGCGCGACCACTGGTGCTCGGCGTCCGTCGGCCCCAGGACGGCCACGTACGCGCCGGTCACGGTCTCGCCGACCTCCCAGTGCCACGCGCCGTTGTGCTCGACCTGCCAGGCCAGCGCCCAGCTGTCGTCCCGCGCCACGAGCACGCCGGTCGGCAGGTGCTCGCCGGTCGACCACGAGCTGCGGGACGTGAGCGCGAACCGGCTGCGGGACGCGTGGTGGTGGACGACCGGGTCCATCGCGACCAGGCCGACCTCACGCAGCGGACGGCGACTCCAGCGCGACTCGGCGACCCAGTCGGAGTCGCCGCGCACCAGGTCCACGTCGTCCACCGAACGGCCCGAGTCGGCCAGGAAAGCCCCGGTGGACAGCGATGTCACGGCCTGCAACCGCACTTCGCCGTCGCCTTCGACGTCGACCTCCGTCCACGTCCGCACGGCGGGCACGCCGGGCACGCCCTCGAACACCGACGTCACCACCAGCCCGGTCACGGGGTCGTGCTGCACGACCCGCAGCCAGGTCCCGGACGCCTCGTGGCCGCGGTACCGCAGCCGTGCGCCGATCGTGGTGTCCGCGTAGCGGTGGCTGCCGGGGAACCGGCCGTGGCCGAGCGCCTGCACCTCGACCAGCGGCACCGCGGCGCCGCCCGGCGGCGCGTCCGGCGAGCCGTCCGGCCGCAGCGACCGCAGGCTCACCGGCCCGTCCCCGGCGGCGTCCAGCACCAGCCGGACACCGCCGGTCGACCAGGTCACCGTCACTTCGCCACCACGTCCTCCCACGCGCCGGTGTTGTGGTCGTACGCGGCGGCCGCGCCGGCCTTCTCCACGTCGGCCGGGTCGATGTCGACGGCGCGGCCGCGCGCCTCCGGGTTCGGCGCGGCGGAGGCGAGGATCTTCGTGTACGGGTGCTGCGGGTTGAGGATCACCTCGTCGGCGGGCCCCCGCTCGACCACGCGCCCCTTGTAGAGCACGAGGATGTCGTCGGAGAAGTGCCGCGCGGTGGCCAGGTCGTGCGTGATGTAGAGGACGGCGAGGTTCTCCTCGCGCTGCAGGCGTGCCATCAGGTTCAGCACGCCGAGCCGGATCGACACGTCGAGCATCGACACCGGCTCGTCCGCGACCACGACCTTCGCGCCCGGCGCGAGCGCCCGCGCGATGGCCACGCGCTGCCGCTGACCGCCGGACAGCTCGTGCGGCCGGCGGCCCGCGACGTCGCGGCCGGGCAGCGACACGCGCTCCAGCAGCCGGACCACCTCGTCCCAGCCGTGCGGCCTGCCGTGCAGCTTCAGCGGCCGGGCCAGGTGGTGCTCGATCGTGTGGAACGGGTTCAGCGAGGCGAACGGGTCCTGGAACACCATCTGCACGTGGTCCCGGTACGAGCGCTCCGGCACCCGCTTGCCGTCGTCGCCGGTCACCGTGATGGAGCCGCCGCTGGGCTTCTCCAGCCGGGCGATCATCCGGGCGATCGTGGACTTGCCCGAGCCGGACTCGCCGACCAGCGCGACCGTGCGGCCGGGGGTGAGCGTGAACGACACGTGGTCCACCGCGCGCAGCCGGACGCGGCGCAGGCCCACCCGGACGTGGAAGTCCTTGACCAGGTCCTTCGCTTCCAGCGTGGTCATCGGACGCCTCCCGACGGGGTGGGCTCGCCGGACCGGTCGACCGGCGTCATCTGCTCGCCCGAGCGGACGAACGCGCCGCGCTCGCCGGTCAGGCTGGGGAACGAGTCGAGCAGCTGGCGGGTGTAGGGGTGCGCGGGCTGCTCGTACATCTGCTGCGCGGAGCCGTACTCGACCACCTCGCCCTCCTTCATCACGGCGATGCGGTCGGCGAGTTCGAGCAGCAGCGGCAGGTCGTGCGTGATGAACAGGACGGCGAAGCCGATCTCGTCGCGCAGCCGCAGGATCTCGCGCAGGATGCCGCGCTGCACGACCACGTCCAGCGCGGTCGTCGGCTCGTCCATGATCATGACCTGGGGGTCGAGGAGCAGCGCCATCGCGATCATCACCCGCTGCCGCATGCCGCCGGACAGCTCGTGCGGGTAGGAGCCGAGCCGCCGCACGTCCACGCCGACCAGCCTGAGGACTTCCTCGCACTTGGCCTTGCGTTGCGCCTTCGTCATCTCCGGCCGGTGCGTGGTGAGCACGTCCTCCAGCTGGGCGCGGATCGTGATGACGGGGTTCAGCGCGTTCATGGCGCCCTGGAAGACCATCGACAGCTTCGACCAGCGGAACGCCCGCAGCTCCTCCGGCGTGAGCGCCAGGACGTCCACGTCGTCGCCGTCGCGGTCGTGGAACGTCACCGAGCCCGTGGTCACCTCGGCGGGCGGCCGGTGCAGGCGGTTGATCGCGTAGGCGAGCGTCGTCTTGCCGCAGCCGGACTCGCCGGCCAGGCCGAGGATCTCCCCGCGCCGCAACGTGATCGACACGTCCTTGACCGCGTGCACCGGGTTCTCCACCTGGTAGACGACGGACAGGTCGTTGACGGTGAGCACCACGTCGTCGTCCGTGCGCCCGACCGGCGCCGGCTGCCGCACAACCTCCGCCGTGGCGCGCCGCGGGATGTCCCGCAGCTTCGGGTTGATGATCTCGTCGATGCTGAAGTTCACCAGCGCCAGGCCGCAGCCGAACAGGGCGATGATCAGGCCCGGCGGCACGAACCACCACCACGCCTCGCGTTGCAGCGCGAAGCCGTTCTGCGCGTAGTAGAGCATCGTGCCGAGCGTGGACGAGTTGGACGCGCCCAGGCCGAGGAACGACAGGCCGGCCTCGCTCAGGATCGCGTAGATCACCGAGAAGACGAACTGCGAGGCCAGCAGCGGCAGCAGGTTCGGCAGGATCTCGACCGTGATGACGCGCCACGGCTTCTCGCCCGACACCTTGGCCGCGGCCACGTAGTCGCGGTTGCGCAGGGACAACGTCTGCGCGCGCAGCACGCGGGCCGACGCGGCCCAGCCGGTGATCGCCAGCACCACCGCGATCGTCCACGAGCCGCGCTGGTCGGCGGGCACGAACGCGGAGATGACGATCACCAGCGGCAGGCCGGGGATCACCAGCATCACGTTGGAGAACAAGGAGAAGCCCTCGTCCACGTACCCGCCGATGTAGCTGCCGACGATGCCGAACAGCGCCGACAGCGCGGTCGCCATCACGCCCACGAGCAGGCCGATGTAGAGCGAGCCGCGGGTGGCGTGCGCGAGCTGCGCCACGATGTCCTGGCCGGTCAGCGTGGTGCCCAGCCAGAACTCGCCGCCCGGCGGCGTCAGGCTGATGTCGCGGATCGTGTTCGGGTCGCCCACCAGCAGCGGTCCGATCACGCCGATGAACGTGATCAGGGCGATCAGGAACAGGCCGACGCCGAGCTTCGGCGACCAGCGCGGCAGCATGGACCGCCAGCCGGCCCGTCCGCGCGGGGCTTCGACGGTGACAGCACTGAGGTTGGTCACGGTGTCCGTCCTCCTTCTCAGCCGCTGACGCGGGTGCGCGGGTCGATGACGGCGTACAGCAGGTCGACCACGAGGTTCGCGCCGAGCACGGCGACCGTGATCACGAGGAAGATGCCCTGCATGAGGGCGTAGTCGTTGTTCTGCACCGCCTGCAGGAGCTTCGACCCGATGCCGGGGTACGAGAACACCTGCTCGGTGATGATGGAGCCGGCCACGACGAACCCGAGCGAGATCGCGAAGCCGGCCACGGACGGCAGCACCGCGTTGCGGGCCGCGTACTTGATCATGATCCGGGAGTCGCGCAGGCCCTTGGCCTTGGCGGTGAGCACGTAGTCCTCGGAGGTCGCGGACACCATCATGTTGCGCATGCCGAGCAGCCAACCGCCGACCGACGAGATCACGATGGTCAGCGCGGGCAGCGTGCCGTAGTAGATCGCCGAGCCGATGAAGTCGGCGTTCCAGCCCGGCGACAGGATGACGTCGTAGCCGCCCTGCAGCGGGAACCAGCCCCACGCCGAGGACAGCACCGCGACCAGGATCAGGGCCAGCCAGAAGTACGGCACGGCGGCCAGGACGGTGGTGGCGGGCACCAGGCTGTCGAGCCAGGTGCCGCGCCGCCAGCCGACGAACGTGCCCAGGACGATGCCGAGGGCGAACGACAGGAACGTCGCGATGCCGACGAGCATCAGGGTCCAGGGCAGGGCTTCCGCGATGATCTGGGACACCGGTGTCGGGAAGGAGCTCACCGAGATGCCCAGATCACCGCGGAACATGTTGCCCAGGTACGAGACGTACTGCTGGAAGAGCGACTCCCCGCTGTTCGTGCCGAGCAGCAGTTCGTACGCCCTGCGGGCCGACGGGTCCACGGTTCCGCCGCGTTGCGCGAGCTTCGCCATGAGGATGTCCACCGGGTTGCCCGGCATGAGCCTCGGGATGAAGAAGTTCAGCGTCAGCGCCGCCCAGAGGGCGACCAGGTAGAACGCGAACTTTCGGGCGTAGTACCTCATCGGTCCGCCTATCGGTCACTCAGTCGATCACTGGCCGGCCGGCTTGAGCTTCAGGTAGACCTCGGAGGCCTCGGGGCGCGCCCAGACGGCGGGGAACGCGTAGAGGTCGTCCTTCGTGGGCCAGCCCGTGAACTTCTTGGCGTTGTACTCGCTGGTCGTGCCGCCGGTCAGGACCGGGATGTACGGGATCGACTCCTCGATCTCGGTCTGGATCGTGTCCAGGTACGGCTGGCGCGCGGCGGCGTCCTCGGGGTCGACGCCCTTCAGCGCGGTGAGCGCGGCGTCCACGTCGGGGTTGGAGAACCGGGAGAAGTTCGGGTTCGCCACCTCGCCGACCTTGGCCGTGGTCGCGGTGCTGAAGAAGTACGACGCGTTGTAGAACGGGTCCGGGGCCGGGCCCTGGTGCAGCGAGTCGATCAGCAGCTCGAACTGGCCGCGACCGCGCGCGTCGGACCACTCGTTCCAGGAGACCTGCTGCGCGGTGACCTTGATGCCGACCTTCTGCAGCTGCTGGCTCATCGTGTCGACGGCGGTGATGTAGTCGGTCCAGCCGGCGACGACCTTGAGGGTCATGGCCAGCGGCTTGCCGTCCTTCTGGTAGGTCCCGTCGCCGCCCTTGGTGTAGCCGGCGGCCTCCAGCAGCTGCGTGGCCTTGGCCTCGTCCGGCTGCATCGGGGCCGTCTTCTCCTTCAGCTTCGAGGAGACCTGGTCCTTGTCGCGCTCCAGCAGCGCGGCGCCCGGCGACACCTCGCTCGCCGTGTTCTCGAAGGCCAGCGCGTTGATCTGGGTGCGGTTGAGCGCGTAGTAGATCGCCTTGCGCACGGCCACGTCGGTCTGCGGGCCCTGGCAGCCGAGGTCCGCGTTCGAGCAGGTGAAGAGGGCGACCTGGTTCATCGGGATGGTGACGGCCTTGTAGCCCGGGTAGTTCTTCTCGACGTTGGCGATGTCCGGGACGGGGCCGGTCTGCCAGTCGATCTGGCCCTGCTTCAGCGCGGCCTCACCGGACTGGTTGCCCGACAGCGCCAGGTAGCGGACCTTCTTCAGCGCGGGCGCGCCGGAGTGGTAGTCCGGGTTCGCCTTGAGCGTGAACGCCTGGCCCTTGAACTCGTCCAGCATGAACGGGCCGGTGCCGACGGGTTCCTTGATGACATCGGTCGACGGGGTCGCGATGTCCTTCCACTTGTGCTCCGGGACCATCCAGATCCGGCCGAGCACCTGCGGGCCCTCCATGTAGGACGGCTCGGTGAACTTGATCGACACGTGGGTGTCGTCGACCGCGGTCGCGACGCCCTTGTAGCCGGTGCTGTTCATCGTCGCGTTCTTGGAGACCATGTCGAGGGTGAAGACGACGTCCTTGGCGGTGAACTTCTGCCCGTCGGTCCACTTGGCGTCGTCGCGGAGCTCGACGTCCAGCCGGGTGCCGTCCTCGTTCCACTGGAAACTCTTGCCCAGGCGGGGCCTCGGCTCGACGTCGCGGATGTTGTTGAAGAAGAACAGCGGCTCGAAGATCGTGCCAGGGCCCTCGATCTGGGTCGGAGAGAACGGGTTGAAGTTCAGCTGCCAGTCACCGGACTGGCCGGTGTACACGATCAGCGTGTCCTTGTTCTCGTCGTTGCCCGCGCTCGATCCGCCACACGCGGTTGCGAGCATGGCGACCGCGGCCAGTCCGGCCGCCGCCGTGCGCGCCCGTGAGAAGCGCCTTGCCTTCAGGAACATCGTCGATTCCTCTCGTGGCCCGAGACCGGCCGCGGTCCCGCGTTGAGGCAGATTGTTAAGTCATCGAAGAAACGAAGTCAACACCTCGGCGTCATCTGCCGGTCAAGTTGCTACCCTTCGACCGGCGAACGAACTAAGACGCGGGGGACCACGTGAGCGGACCGGCGCGGGCGACGCAGCACGCGAGCAGCAAGTCGGCGGTGCTCGACGTGATCCGCGCGGCGGGCACCATCAGCCGCGTCGGCCTGATCAACGCCACCGGCTTCACCGGCGCCACCATCTCCACCGTCGTCCGCAAGCTCATCGACGAGGGCCTGGTCGTGGAGACCGGTCGGGCGGAGTCGACCGGCGGCAAGCGACGCGTGCTGCTGCAGCTCAACCACTCCTCCCGGTACGCCGTCGGCGTGCACCTCGACCACGCGGGCATCACGTACGTGCTGACCAATCTGGGCGGCTCCGTCGTCGCGCGCATCTCGCGGGCGGGCGCGGGCGGGGCCGAGCCGCGGACCGTCGTGGCGCGGATGGCGGCCGAGGTGGAGGGCCTGATCGCCAGCGTCGGCGTCGACCACCAGCGGGTGCTCGGCCTGGGGCTCGTGTCACCGGGGCCGTTCAGCTCGAACACCGGCATGGGCCTGACCCCGCCCGCCATGCGCAAGTGGGAGGACTTCCCGCTCGACCAGGCGTTGCAGCAGGCCACGAGCCTGCCCGTGGTGCTCGACAACGACGCGACCGCGGCGGCGCTGGGCGAGCACTGGTCCGGCGGCATCGGCGGCACGGCCATCTCGGCGGCCCTCTACATGGGCACGGGCATCGGCGCGGGCATCGTCATCAACGGCATCACCTACCGCGGGACCAGCGGGAACGCCGGCGAGATCGGCCACATCTGCGTGGACGCGAACGGGCCGGAGTGCTGGTGCGGCGCGCGCGGCTGCGTCGAGGCGCTGGCCGGTCCGGCGACCGTGGTGGCGGCGGCCCGCGCGGCGGTGGACGTCGGCGTGCACGTGGCGCTGGTGGAGCAGCCGTACCGGGTGGCGGGCCGACGCGCGCCCGCGCCCGCCAAGCAGCTCGACGCGGCGTGGCTCGCGGTGGCGGAGGACCTGAACTCCCGCTGGTTCGACGACCTGCCGATGGTGTTCGGCGGCCGGTCGTCCGGCGCGCGCGTGGCGTGCCGGACGTCGGCCGAGGGTCAGGCGGCGGCGGTGCTGTGCCTGGCGTTCCCGGTGCACCCGCCGGGCAAGCCGGACAAGGACCGGATGCCCGAGCTGGACGACGTCGAGGTGTCGACCCTGGTGGTGCAGGGCGAGAACGACCCGTTCGGCCGCCCGGCGCCCGCGCACCACCGGGACGTCGTGCTGCTGCCCGGCGACCACAACCTCAAGGCCGACCTCGACGGGGTGCGCCGGGCGGTCGGCGAGTGGCTGGACCGCGTGCTGCGCCCGCTCGAGGTCTGACCGGCGGCCCTACGCCGAGACCGGCCCTACGCCGAGATCGGCGCGACGACCGCCTGGGTGAGCCTGACCAGGTCTTTCGGCGCGATCTCCACTTCCAGTCCGCGACGGCCCGCCGAGCAGTGGATCGTGTCCAGGGCTTCGGCCGACGCGTCCAGCACCAGCGGCAGCCGCTTCTTCTGCCCCAGCGGCGAGATGCCGCCCGCGACGTAACCGGTGGCCCGCTCGGCCGCCGCGACGTCGGCCATCCTGGCCTTCTTCCCGCCCACGGCGGCCGCCAGCGCCTTCAGGTCCAGCTGCCCCGTCACGGGCACCACGCCCACGACGAGCTTGCCGTCCACGTCCGCGACCAGCGTCTTGAACACCCGTTCGGGCGGGACGCCGAGGGCCTCGGCGGCCTCCAGCCCGTACGACTCGTGGCGGGGGTCGTGCTCGTACGCGTGCAGCGTGTAGGCCACCTTCTGCTTGTCCAGCAACGCGGTGGCGGGCGTCCCACGTCCGGCCATGATCGCGCACACTAGTGCAGCACCACCCGCGGGGAATGACCGGCGAGGCCTGCGCGTTGGTGCGGAACGTGGCTACCGAGGTGATGGATCAGCAGGTCGGCAGGCAGGTCAAGGCACGTCCACCGCGTGGCTCGGCTCACTGCCGTCCCGGCGACCGCCGCGTATCCTCGACTGCGTCCCAGACAGTTCCGTCCACCGCGCTGACCAGCGGGTGGGAAGGGAGCGCGGTGCCAGCCACGCGAACGCAGGTCACGCCGACTGACGAGACAGCGGTCGAGCGCGCAGCGAGATTCGAGCGCGACGCGATGCCGATGCTCGACCAGTTGTACTCGGCGGCCCTGCGGATGACCCGCAACCCGGCCGACGCCGAGGACCTCGTCCAGGAGACGTACCTGAAGGCGTACGCGGCTTTCGCGTCGTTCTCCGCCGGCACGAACCTCAAGGCCTGGCTGTACCGCATCCTCACGAACACCTACATCAACGGCTACCGGAAGAAGCAGCGCCAGCCGATCCAGCAGCCGACGGACGAGATCACGGACTGGCAGCTCGCCCAGGCCGAGAGCCACACGTCGACCGGGCTGCGCTCGGCCGAGGTCGAGGCGATGGACCTGCTGCCCGACTCAGACATCAAGGAAGCCCTGCAGCGGTTGCCCGAGGAATTCCGGATCGCGGTGTACCTCGCGGACGTGGAGGGCTTCGCCTACAAGGAGATCGCAGACATCATGGGCACCCCGATCGGCACCGTGATGTCCCGGTTGCACCGGGGCCGCAGGCAGCTCCGCGACCAGTTGGCGGACACCGCACGCGAGCGCGGGTTCCTGCGTTCCGGTCAGCAGGAGGTGGCGGGCTGATGAGCTGCGGCGAACCCCACGAGACGGACTGCTCGGAAGTCCTGGCCGAGGTGTACCTGTTCCTCGACCACGAGTGCGACGAGAAGCGGAAGCAGCTGCTCCAGACGCACCTGCAGGAGTGCCACCCGTGCCTGGAGCAGTACGGCATCGAGGAGCACCTGAAGGCGCTGCTGGCCCGCAAGTGCGGCGGCGAGCACGCGCCCGAGGAGCTGAGGCGCAGGCTGAGGGCCCGGCTCTACCAGACGACGGTCGAGGTCGACGTCGAGGTCCGCACGACCACCACGACGACCACCACGTCCTCCGCGTCCGAGCCGACGGCCTGACCGCCGCACCCGTGACGACGGCCTGACCGCCACGTCCGACGGCCCGGGCGTCGTGCGTCGGCGCACGCGCGAAGCCGCAGTGAGACCGAAGGCCCCGGAGCACGGAGCTCCGGGGCCTTCGCACGCCGTGAAGTCGATCAGGCGTTGGGGCGCTTCCCGTGGTTGGCGCCACCCTTCTTGCGGTCGCGGCGCTTGCGGGCACGCTTCGACATGGGGTTCTCCTAGTGCTCGAACTACCTCCCGACAGTGTGTCACGAGGTCACCTGGCCACCGCACGGGGTCTGAATCGTGGTTGGATGAGCCCCGAACGAAGGAGGACCATGGCCGAGGAAATCCGGGCCGAGATCGTCGCGAACGTGGCTCAGATCGCCGTCAAGGAGGGTGACGAGGTCACCCACGAGACCACCGTCGTGGTGCTCGAGAGCATGAAGATGGAGATCCCGGTCCTCCCCGAGGGCGCCGGCCGGATCACCCGCATCGCCGTCGCGGCGGGTGACGTCGTCCAGGAGGGCGACCTCATCGCGGTGGTGGAGTAGCTGTCCACGCTCACCGACCTGCTGGCCGAGCACACCAAGCTCTCCGGCGCCGCCGTCGACCACCTGCAACTGGTGGTCGCGGAGTGGCAGCTGCTGTCGGACCTCAGCTTCGCGGACTTCCTGATGTGGGTTCCGCTGGACGACACCACGTTCCTGTGCGTCGCCCAGGCCAGGCCCACCACCGCGCCGACCGCGCACCCCGAGGACGTCGTCGGCAGCATGGTGGACGTCGAGGAGCACCCGCAGCTGCGGCGCGCCGTCACCGACGCCCGGATCTGCCGCGAGGAGGACCCGCGCTGGCACCTGGGCGTGCCGGTCCGCCGTGAGGCGATCCCGGTCAAGCGGAACGGCGAGGTCATCGCGGTCCTGAGCCGGAACACGAACCTGGCCGTGCCGCGCGTGCCGAGCCCGCTGGAGATCTCCTACCTGGGCAGCGCCGCCGACCTGTGCCAGATGATCGCCGACGGCACGTTCCCGACCACCGAGCCGTCCCCGGACGTGCACACCAGCCCGCGGGTCGGCGACGGCCTGATCCGGCTGGACGCGTCGGGCGCGGTGGTGTTCGCGAGCCCCAACTCGCTGAGCGCCTACCACCGCATGGGCCACGCGTCCGACCTGGTCGGCGTGCACCTCGCGCCGCTGACCCGGTCGCTGATCGGCGACCCGTTCGACGCCACCGAGGTGGCGCAGCGCATCCGGGCCGCGCTGGACGGCCAGCCGAGCATGCGCATCGAGGCCGAGTCCCGCCGCGGCGCGGCCGTGCTGTTCCGCGCCCTGCCGCTGCGGCCGCGCGGCAGCGGCGCGGGCGCGCTGGTGCTGTGCCGGGACGTCACCGAGGTCCGCCGCCGCGACCGCGCCCTGATGTCCAAGGACGCGACGATCCGCGAGATCCACCACCGGGTGAAGAACAACCTCCAGACCGTGGCCGCGCTGCTGCGCCTGCAGAGCAGGCGGACCAGCAGCGAGGAGGCGCGGGACGCGCTGGCCGAGTCGGTCCGCCGGGTGACGTCCATCGCGCTGGTGCACGAGACGCTGTCCATGTCGGTGGACGAGCGGGTCGACCTCGACGACGTGGTGGACAAGGTCATCCCGATGATGTCGGACGTGGCCGCCACCGAGTCCCAGGTCGTGGTGCGCCGCGAGGGGCCGTTCGGCATCGTGCAGGCCGAGCTCGCGACCCCGCTGGTGATGGTGTTGACCGAACTCGTGCAGAACGCGTTCGAGCACGCGTACGCGGCGGGTCAGCGCGGCGAGGTCGTGGTCCACGCGGAGCGTTCCGCCAAGTGGCTCGACGTCGTGATCTCGGACGACGGCCGCGGGCTGCCCCAGGGCTTCTCGCTGGAGCGCACCGACCGGCTGGGTCTGCAGATCGTCCGGACGCTGGTGGAGTCCGAACTCAGGGGCTCGTTGAGCTTGCGGCGGCGGCCCCGAGGCGGTACTGAGGCGGTCCTGCGCGTGCCGCTCCGAGCGCGGCGTTAGACTGCTCCCGTGCACACGTGGCGACCTGCCTCAGCGGAGTCACGTGGGTCACGCGGGAGGGTGTGCAACAACAACGAAGGGCCCGACACCTGGCACGGTGTCGGGCCCTTCGTGTGTGCTTGTCAGCTCAGGCGTTGCTGCGAGCCCGGGTGCGGGCGTTGCGACGCTTGAGGGCGCGACGCTCGTCTTCGCTCATCCCGCCCCACACGCCGGCGTCCTGGCCGCTCTCGAGTGCCCACGCGAGGCAGTCGGAGACGACGGGGCAGCGACGGCAGACGGTCTTCGCCTCGGCGATCTGCAGGAGCGCAGGACCGCTGTTCCCCACGGGGAAGAACAGCTCGGGGTCCTCGTCGCGGCAGATCGCGCGGTGGCGCCAGTCCATTGGAACTACTCCTCAGCTAGGCGCGCGCGAAGGCGCGCCACTCGTCAGCGGTCGGTTTTGGGGTGCTTGTGAATGCTTTCACGAACGGCCGGGATGTCAAGGGTTTAGCACCAACCCGGTGAGTGAACTCACCCGAAAGATCGACTGAGTTCACCTGGGGTTTCACGGAGAGGTGTCACACCAGGTCAACACATCGCGGATCGGTACCGAGCCGGTCACACCACGGTCACACCGTTCGCGCTCACACAGCCACGGTCAGCGCACCCCGCACTGCAGTGAACTCCACCTCGGTGCACGCGCCGAGCAGGTCGCCGTCGACCTGGAGGTTGACGGGTTCCGGACTCGTGACCCTCACGAACTCAACGTCATCGCGCCGGAGCAGGTTCCCGCCACGGGGGTTCCCGTCCGTGGCCAGAAGATGCGTCACGTAACGAAGAACTGTGGGCAATCCCATTCCGTGGAGCGCGAACAGCCCGAGTCCGCCGTCGAACGACGTGCTGGGGTTGAGTCGAATGGCCTTGTCGCCGAGGTAGGTCCACGGGTCGGTGTTCGAGACGAACGCGAGTCGGACGTCCTCGAACGACGGTTCGTCCGGAATGCGCACGGTCAACGTGGACGGCCGCCTGCGCTGGGTGAAGTAACTGGTCAAGGCGGTGCGCGCGTAAAGGGCGGGCGAGGCCTGGCGGCCCTTGGCACGTTGCTGCTCGACGCCCGCGACCACGTCGGCGTCCCAGCCGACTCCCGCGTTGAACGTGAACCAGCGGTCGTGGTCGGCGCCCGCGCCGGTCGCGGCCACGTGGCCGAGGCTGACCTTGCGGCTGGTGCCGTGCTCGATGGCCTGGAGGAGGCGGTAGGTCGCCTCGACGGGGTCGCGCGGCAGGCCGAGGGCGCCCGCGAAGACGTTGGCCGACCCGCCGGGCACCACGCCGAGCATGGGCAGGCCCGGCTCCGCGCCCCCGCGCAGCACGCCGTTGACCACCTCGTTGACGGTCCCGTCGCCACCGTGCGCGACGACGAGGTCGTAGCCGTCCACGACGGCTCCCGCGGCGGCGTCCGCCGCGTGCCCCCGGTAGTCGGTCTCGACGACGTCGAGCTTCACGTCGCTGGCCAGCGCGTGCGCGAGCACGTCCCGGCCGGCAGGCGTGGTCGCCGTCGCCTGCGGGTTGACCACCAGAAGTGCGCGCACCCTCGCAGCGTAAGACAGTGCGTGACCTCAGGCTGGACGCGCGTCACCCGGTAGGAGGGATCGGAGTGCCCGAAAGTGGTCGACGTCTCCTTTGTGCGTCTCCTTCCGCGTCGCAATCCCGAGCGTCCGCGACAAGTGCACCCCGACCCGACCGCCGGCTCGCCGAAGACTCCTGTGATCTTCGCCCCTGCGGCGGTCGAACGGGACACGCCAACCGGGTGGCCTACGATGCGTGACGAGTACTCACCGTGAGGAAAGGTCCAGCGTGACGCCCCAGAGCAAGGTCCCACCGGCGGTCCGGGCGGCCGGCGCGCTCACCGCGTTGCAGGGCCTGGCGGCGCTGGCGTTCGCGGTCGCGCTGGTGGTGCGCGCGTTCAGCGCGGAGAAGGCCGGCGAGGTGCTGGGTGAGGCCGCGTACTTCGCGGTGCTGGCGGCCGGCGTGCTCGCGGCCGGGGTCGGCCTGGTGCTCGGCAGGCACTGGGGCCGCACGCCGGCGGTGGTCGTGCAACTGCTCCTGCTGGGCGTGGCCTGGTACATGTACGGGCCGTCCGGGCGGCAGCTGTGGGGCTCCCTGCTGGGCGTGTACGCCGTCGGCACGCTGGTGCTGCTGTTCACGAACCCCGTGCGCCGGTGGGCGCTGGGAGTGGACGAAGAGGACGAGTAGGGCATTCGGCCGTCGACCATCGTCTGTGTGATCGCCGACTAACGGCGGGTGGTCACTGTCACTCCGACGAGTGACGCTGTGGGTGGTGAATTCACCACTCCCTGCGTTCGTTGAGGTGACAACTCCATGCGACTCAATCGCGCCCTGTCCGCGGTGGTCGGAGCCACTACCGCCCTGCTGTCGGCGCTCGCGCTGACCGCCCTCGCCCCCGCGGCCTCCGCCCAGGAGGCCGACGTCCAGCCGTACATCATCGGCGGCGGCACGGCGACCAACGCCCCCTGGGCGGCCCGCCTGTTCCGCAACGGCCAGCAGAACTGCTCGGCCACCATCATCGCCCCGACCTGGGTCCTGACCGCGCAGCACTGCGTGGCCAGCTCCGGCACGTACACGTTCCGGATCGGCAGCCTGGACCAGACCACCGGCGGCACGATGGCCACGGCCACGCAGATCATCCAGCACCCGTCGGCGGACCTCGCGCTGGCGCGCCTGGACCGCTCGGTGGCGGGCACGTACGCGCCGCTCGGCACGACGACCGCCGTGGCCGTCGGCCAGACCGTGCAGCTCTACGGCTGGGGCGCCACGTGCACCAACCAGCCGGAGATCAACTGCCAGTCGCGGTACCTGAAGTACGCCAACACGCGCGTGACGTCGGTCAACGGGCGTGACTACCGCGGCGGCATCGCCATCTCGGTGTCCCGCATCGACGGCATCGCCGCGGGCGGCGACTCGGGCGGCCCCATGTTCGCCACCAGCCCGGTCGACGGCCGCCGCTACCAGGTCGGCGTCGCGTCCACGAGCGACCGCTCGACCCGGTCGAACTACACCGCCGTCACCCGCTACCGCGACTGGATCCGCTCCTACGCCGGCGTGTGACCGAACTCCCCGGCCGAGGGGGCAGGACCCTTCCCCTGCGCCGCCCCCTCGGCCGGGGCACCACCCGCCCGGAATCCGGGCACCTCACCAGTCACGATCACCCTGCGTGCTCACGTTCGGCGGATGGACACGAACGGAGTAGCGAGATACCGTCTGACAGGCGTTCGCGCCGCTCCGGGTGCAGGCAGGGTGAGGTGCGCAGTGCAGAACCCCCCGAGGTGGGTGTCGACCAACAGTGACGTCGAGCGACCCAACGTGGCCCGGTTGTACGACTACTACCTGGGCGGGGCGCACAACTTCGCGGTCGACCGGGAGTTCGCCGAGCAGTCGATGAAGCAGATCCCGACCGCCGAGATGGTCCAGCACACCCGCGCGTTCCTGCGCCGGGCCGTGCGCCTCTGCGTGGAGCGCGGCATCCGCCAGTTCCTCGACCTCGGGTCCGGCATCCCGACCGCGGGCAACGTCCACGAGGTCGCCCAGCAGGCCGACCCGACGTGCCGCGTCGTGTACGTGGACAACGACCCCGTCACCATCGCGCACAGCCGCAGCATGCTGCGCGACAACCCGGGCGCCGCCATCGCCGACGCCGACATCCGCGACGTCGCCGCGGTCCTGGCCACCCCCGAGGTGCGCGGGCTGCTCGACCTGTCCCGGCCGGTCGCCGTGCTGATGGTCGCGATCCTGCCGTACATCCCCGACTCCGACGGCCCGGCCGAGCTGGTCGGCCGCTACCGCGACGCGGTCGCCGACGGCAGCTACCTGGTGATCAGCCACCTGACCGCCGACGAGCAGCCCGAGATGGTGCGCAAGCTGGTCGGCGTGGCGGCCCAGACGGACTCGCCGATCGTGGCGCGGTCCAAGTCCGACATCGAGGCGATGCTCGACGGGTTCGACCTGCTGGACCCGGGGCTGGTGCTGGCCGCGTCGTGGCGGGGCGAGGGCGAGCCGGAGACCGGCGCCGAGGCGGTCGCGTACGGCGCGGTGGGCGTGAAGCGCCCGAACGCCTGACCCCGTCGGCAGGGGCCGCGCATCGGCGCGGCGGCTCACCGCCGCTTGGCTGAGGGTTCCGAGGCGTCGCCGAGCAGACGGGTCTGCTCCTTCAGCACGTCGACCGTGCGCACGACCCAGTCCGCGATCACCTGCTGTTCCTGCGGGCTGTAGCGCGCGGCGACATCCTTCATCGCCGCGCTGAGGCCGGCGAAGACCTCGCCGAACGCGCCGGGGATCGCGCTGATCACCACGCGCCTGCGGTCGGCGGGGTCGGGTTCGCGGCGCACCAGGCCCGCGCGTTCGAGCCGGTCGGCGACGCCGGTGACCGCGCCGGGCGTCAGGTTGATCTCCTTCGCCAGCTCGCCCGCCGACATCGGCCCCTTGCCCGCGATGAGCGCGAGCGCGCGCTGGTCGACCGCCGTGACGCCCAGGCGTGCGCCCACGGCCTCGTGGAACGCGACGACCGCCGTGCTCAGCTCACGTCCCAAGTCCCGCGGGTCCATGCGATCACTTTACCGCAGAAGATATTTCAGTACACTGAACTAAAAGGTTCGAGGATCGAAGGGGTGGGTCGAGTGGGGTCGGAGTTGAGGCTGGCGTGGGAGGTGCCGCGGTGGGCCGGGCGCTTCTACCTGCGGCACTGGGCCGTGGTCGTGGGGTTGTCCCTGGTCGCGTCCGTGCAGCGGCTCGTGGTGGTGAACTGGGGCGACGCCGTGCCGGACGGGGTGGCGTTCGCCTCGGAGGTCGTCGTGGCGGCCGCACGGGTGCTCCTCGTGGTCGTGATCTGGCGGCTGGCGACCAGGGGCGAGCGGCCGCGGTGGGCGAACGCGCGGTCGTTCGCCTCGCGGCACTGGCCGAGCCTGCTGTGGCAGGGGGCGTTCCTGGCGGTGGCGTTCCTGGTGTTCGACGTCGTCACCGAGCACGTCGTCGGCGGCCTGCTGCCCGAGTCGGCGCGGCAGACCTACCTGGCCGTGCTGCTGTTCGTGAAGAACCCGACCGTCATCGCGTTCACGTTCGTGTGGTGGGTCGGGCTGGTCCGGCAGGCGGCCGTCAGCCGTCCCGTCCCAGTCGGGTGAGGGAGTCGTCGGTGAGGCGGAAGACCGTCCACTCGTCCATCGGGATCGCGCCGAGCGACTTGTAGAAACCGATCGCGGGCGAGTTCCAGTCGAGCACCGACCACTCCAGCCGCGCGTAGCCGCGGGCCACGCACTCCTGCGCGAGGGCTTGCAGCAGGGCCCGGCCGAGGCCGCTGCCGCGCTGGTCCGGCCGGACGTACAGGTCTTCGAGGTAGATGCCGTGCGTGCCGCGCCAGGTGGAGAAGTTGAGGAACCACAAGGCCATGCCGACGACCTGACCGTCCACTTCGGCCACGTGGCCGAACAGGGCGGGGGACGGGCGGAACAGCGCGTCGTGCAGCTGCTCGACGGTCAGGTGGCACTCGGCGCGGGCGCGCTCGTACTCGGCCAGCTCCTCGGCCAGCCGGACCGCGGCGGGCACGTCGTCCTCCCGGATGCGCCGGACGCGGGGGTCAGTCAAGGTCGAACTCCCAGGCCGGGACGTTGAGCCGGCGCACCTGCGGGTCGCCGCGCTCGTCGCCGAGCACCGTCGTGCCGGCCGGGTCCAGTCCGAAGTGGACACCCTCGCTCGGCGGCAGGTTGAGCCACGTGGCGATCAGGACGCGGCTGAAGTGCCCGTGCCCGACCAGCACGACGTCGCCGCTGAGCAGCGCGTGCCGGGCGCGGTCCAGCACCTTGGCCGCGCGCGTCCGCACCTCGTCGTGCGTCTCGCCGTTCGGCACGGCGTGCGACCAGACCGTCCAGCCGGGGTCGGTCTCACGGATCTGCGGGGTGGTCAGGCCCTCGTAGTCGCCGTAGTTCCACTCGCCGAGCTCTTCGGTGCGCTCCACGTCGTGCAGACCGGCCAGCTCGGCCGTCCGCCACGCGCGCTGCCGGGGGCTGCTGAGCACCAGCGCGGGCGGCAGGTCCGTGCCGCGCAGGCGGGCCAGCACCGCGCCGGCGCGTCGCGCCTGCTGCACGCCGGTCTCGGTCAGGGGGACGTCGGTCAGCCCGGTGTGCCGCCCGCTCTCGGACCACTCGGTTTGACCGTGCCGGAGCAGGTAGACGTGTGAGGTCACGGCCCGAGCTTACGGTTGCCGCGGTCGCCGGGTGGTGCGTGCCCCGTCACGTCGGACCGCCGCCCTCCCCCGAGCCGGACGGCGGTTCGACCCGGCGCGACGGTCGGATGCGGGGCAGGTCGGCCAGGGGGTCGCCGGCGAAGTGCTGGACGATCGGCGAGCCCGGCAGCAGGTCCCGCGGCCCGATCACGCGCGCCGAACGCCTGCGCCGAGCGGCAGGTGGAACCGGGTGTGGGTCTCGAGTTCGGCGATGGGCCGGAAGCCGAGGCGCAGGAGCAGCGCGACGCTCCGGTCGTTGCCGCGGGTGACCCCGGCGAAGACGTCGGTGGCGCCGGACGCGCGGGCGTGCCCGAGGACGGCCGCGCAGGCCGCCGTGGCGTAGCCGTGCCCGGTGGCGTCGTGGGCGAGCCAGTAGCCGAGGCCGTACCGGGGCGGGTCGACGTGCGTGAGGTCGACGCGGCCGACGAGGCGGTCGCCGAGGCGGATGCCGTAGCGGTCCGGCACGGGTTCGGACAGGTGCGCGGCGACCCAGGCGGGCGTCCCGCCGGCCTCGTCGCGGTGGTCGCCGTGGCGGCTGAGGTGGTCGCGGTTGCGGTCGAGGAGGGCGTAGTAGGCCGGGGCGTCCGCCGCGGTCAGCGGCGTGAGGACGAGCCCCGGTACCGACGTGCCGAGCACCGTCGCCTCCTCCGTGCCCCACCGACCACGCGAAACGGCGCCGACCATGCGAAACGGCACTGACCACGCGAAACGGCGCCGGCCGGGCGGAAGAGTCCCGCCGGCCGGCGCCGTCCCACGAGCCGAAGATCAGGCCGCGGCCTTGGTCTCCCAGAAGATCTTGTCGATCTGGGCGATCAGGTCGAGCAGCTCCTGGCCCTTGGCGGGGTCCATGGAGCCCTTGGCGCCGGACGCGCCGGCGGCCTTGGTGGCCCGGTTGAACAAGTCGTGCAGCTCCGGGTACTTCTCGAAGTGCGGCGGCTTGAAGTAGTCGGTCCACAGCACCCACAGGTGGTGCTTGACGAGCTCCGAGCGCTGCTCCTTGATCAGGATGGCGCGGGCGCGGAACTCGGGGTCCTCGTTCGCCTGGTACTTCTCCTGAATCGCCTTGACCGACTCGGCCTCGATCCGGGCCTGGGCCGGGTCGTAAACACCGCACGGGAGGTCGCAGTGCGCGGTGGCCTCCAGGAGCGGGCGGCGGAGTGAACGGATGCGCGACAGAAGTCGCATCTTTCCTCCCTGACAGTGGATGCTCCGACGCGTCGAACCCTACTCCGGGGCCTCGGCGGGAGCAGGTGGAGGTGATCGTTGGCACGGCCCGAAGGCAACCCGTTGCCGCTGGTTCGGGTGGTCGGACCCTCGATGGTCCCCACCCTGCGGACCGGCGACGTCGTCGTGGTCGGCTACCGGCGCGCGCCGCGGCCGGGTGATCTTGTGCTGGTCAGGTGGCCGGCGCGGCCCGATCAGGTGTCGGTCAAGCGGGCGGTCCGGGCGGACGGCGACGGCTGGCACGTGGAGGGCGACAACCCGTTCGCCTCGACGGACTCGCGCACGTTGGGGCCCGCGGTGGTGCTGGGCGTCGTCCGGTTCCGGCTCTGGCCGCGGCCGCGTCCGCTCGGACGGCGCCGGCGTTAGCGGCGGAGCTTCTCGTACCAGGCGACGCAGTCGTCGTACGACGGCAGCAGCCCGGCGTCCCGCGCCTCCGCGAACGACGGCGCGGCCGCGTCCTTGGGCGACAGCAGCGGCGTCACGTCGGTCGGCCACGGCAGGTCCAGCGACAGCGGGTTCACCGCCCGCTCGGCCTTCGGGTTGAACGCCTCGGAGCACAGGTACGACGCGATCGTGCCGTCCTCCAGCGCCATCAGCGCGTGGCCGAGGCCCTCCGCGAGGTAGATCGCGTTGAACGCGTCCGGGGACAGCTCCACCGCGTCCCACTCGCCGAACGTGGGCGAGCCCACCCGCAGGTCGACGACGACGTCCAGCATCCGGCCCCGGGGGCAGTGCACGTACTTGGCCTGACCGGGCGGGGTGTCGGCGAAGTGCACCCCGCGCACCACGCCCCGCTTGGACTCGCTGTGGTTGGTCTGGGCGACCCGCAGGGGGTGGCCGACGGCGGCGGCGAACGCACCCTCCTGGTACGGCGCGACGAAGAGGCCCCGGTCGTCGGGGAACACCGATGGTGTGAATTCGAACGCGCCGGAAATTTTCAGCTCACGTGCCTGCATGGCGCCCACCCTAGAACGCGCCGGCTCTTGACCGATCCTGCCTGCGGAAACCGACTGGTCGGTGCAGAAAACCGGACGTACGTTCTGTGAAGACCCCCTCTGACCTGCGGAAAAACTGTGATCCCCGCCGCAGACAGCGGCCGGCGACACTGCCATGCTGGCCCGCACACCGCCACAGGGCCGCCACGCAGACCGCGTGGGCGAGCCCGCAGCCAGGCCCCGTCGACCCGCGTGACAACGCCGGTCCCGGTGCGCCGCAGGAATCGCGCACCGCAGGAGGGACTTCCGTGACCGCATTGAACGACCCGTCCCAGATGAATCAGGCTCAGCTTCCGACCCAGGCGAATCCCGCGCAGGCGAATCCGGCCCGGGTCAATCCGAATCCGACGCGGGTGGATTCGACCCGGATGGATTCGACGCGGGTGGATTCGACCCGGATGGATTCGACCCCGGCGAATTCGACGCCCGCGTCGGCCGCGCTGACCGACGAAGAGATCTTCCGCGCGCACGAGGGCGGCAAGCTGGCCGTCGAGGCGACCGCGTCCCTGGCCGACCCGCGGGCGCTGGCCATCGCCTACACGCCGGGCGTCGCCCGCGTCAGCCGCGCCATCGCCGAGGACCCGGCCCTCGCCGCCAAGTACACGTGGGCGCACCGCCTGGTGGCCGTGGTCAGCGACGGCACCGCCGTGCTCGGCCTCGGCGACATCGGCCCGAGCGCGTCGCTGCCCGTCATGGAGGGCAAGGCGGCGCTGTTCAAGACGTTCGGCGGCCTCGACTCCATCCCGCTGGTGCTGAACACCACGGACGTGGACGAGATCGTGGAGACGCTGGTCCGGCTGCGCCCGTCGTTCGGCGCGGTCAACCTGGAGGACGTCGCCGCGCCGCGCTGCTTCGAGCTCGAGGCCCGGCTCATCGAGGCGCTGGACGTGCCGGTCATGCACGACGACCAGCACGGCACGGCGGTCGTGGTGCTGGCGGCCCTGCGCGGCGCGAACACCGTCCTCGGCAAGGACGTGGCGAACCAGCGCGCGGTCATCTCCGGCGCGGGCGCGGCGGGCGTGGCCTGCGCGAAGATCCTGCTGGCGGCGGGCATCGGCGAGGTCACCGTGGTCGACTCGCGCGGCATCGTGCACGTGGGCCGGGACGGGCTCAACCCGGTGAAGGCACAGCTGGCCGAGGTCACCAACGGCAGCGGCCTGCGCGGCGGGATCGCCGAGGCGCTGCGCGGCGCGGACGTGTTCGTCGGCGTCTCGTCGTCCCTGGTGCCGGAAGAGCTGATCGCGAGCATGGCGGACGACTCGATCGTGTTCGCCCTGTCCAACCCCGACCCCGAGGTGCACCCGGAGGTGGCCGGCCGGCACGCCGCCGTCGTCGCCACGGGTCGCAGCGACTTCCCGAACCAGATCAACAACGTCCTCGCGTTCCCCGGCATCTTCCGCGGCGCGCTGGACGCGGGCGCGAAGAGGATCACCGAGGGCATGAAGCTCGCCGCCGCGAACGCCATCGCCGCGGTGGCCTCGGACGACCTCGCCGTCGACCGGATCGTGCCCAGCGCGCTCGACCCGCGCGTCGGCCCGGAAGTGGCCGCCGCCGTGGCCTTGGCAGCTCGGCAAGACGGAGTAGCCTGACTCCAGTCGGAGTTGGGAGAGCTCCGGCCGCATCCGCCCAAATCGCTCAATCGGGGAACGAAACCACGACTGTGTTGTTTCGTTAGCCCGTTGAGGGGTGGGCGATGACGCTCCGAAGCGCTACCGTCCCTCTCCTCGGGTGAATATTGCCCGTGGAGAGGGACGCCGTTTTCGGGTGCGGTCGGGCCGGTCATCCCTGCCGTAGACACGGGAAGGTGGGACCGTGCCCAAGCGGGTTGGACGCGCTCCGGTGGTGCTCGACACTGCACGGCCGGAGAACGGCGAGGTGACGCTGGACGGCATCGCCCTGCCCGAAGCGGCCTCCCTGCTGTGCGACCCCAAGGGTGTCGTCATGCGGGCGAGCGCCGCCGCGGTGGCGTTGACGAAGGTCCGGTCCTCCGACGACCTCATCGGCCGGTCCCTCGGCGAGCTGCTGCTGGGCAGCGCCGAGGACCTGCGCCTGCACCAGGCGGACGGCGCGCTGCTGCCGGTGCGCGTCGTGCGCATCCAGGTGCCCGGCACCGGTTTGCACGCCGTGCAGCTCGTGGACGTCTCCGACCTGGCCCAGGCCGCCGAGGACCTGCGCGACGAGCAGCGGAGGCTGCGCACCGTGCAGCGGGTCGCGCAGATCGGCTCGTGGGAGTACGACCCGGACACCGGCGTGACGGTGTGGTCGGAGTCGCACTACGAGATGATGGGCGTGCGGCCCGGCGAGGTCGTCCCCGGCGCGCAGGCCGTCCTCGACGTCGTGCACCCGGACGACTACGAGATGGTCGCGAGCTACTGGGCGAACCGCGAGCTGGACGGCAACCCCATCGACATCGTCTACCGGATCATCCTGCCCGACGGGCAGTTGCGCTGGATCCGGGGCGTGGCCGAGGCGAAGCTCAGGTCCGACGGCCGCACCCAGTTCATCACCGGCTACATCCGCGACATCACCGACCAGTGGCGGGCCGACCGCGCCCTGGAGACCGAGCGCGCGCGCCTGCTGGAGGCGCAGCGCATCGCCCGCATGGGCAGCTGGAGCTACGAGATCCAGACCGGCGCCGTGCACCGCAGCGAGGTGCTGCTGGAGATGTACGCCGAGCTGGGCGTCGTCCCCGACGACGACCTGCTGTGCGGCGTGCACCCGGAGGACCGCGGCCTGCTGGAGGACCTGCGCCGCAAGCTCCTGCACCCCGACGACGACGGCGCCCGCGAGGGCCGCACGTTCGAGGCCGAGGTGCGCAGCGAGCTGGGCGACCGCGTCTACGTGTGCCGGGCCCGCGCCGAGTTCGAGGGCGGCAAGGTCAACCGGCTGCACGGCACCATCCAGGACGTCACCGAGGCCCGCGCGCTCGAACGGCAGCTGCGGGACGACCGCCGCCGCCTCGCCGACGCGCAGAAGGCCGCGCAGCTCGGCGTCTGGGAGTGGAACCTCCAGACCGGCGACGTGGTGTGGTCCGACATGCTGGTCGACCTGTTCGGGGTGTCCCGCGAGGAGCACACCCGCTACCAGACCTACCTCGACCTCGTGCACCCCGACGACCGCGCCTGGGTCGACGACCTGTGGCAGCAGCTCGCGAACGAGGAGGTGCCGATCCAGCTGGAGCACCGGATCGTGCGCCGCGACGGCAAGCTGCGCGTGTTCCGCTGCTACGGCGTCGTGGTCAAGGGCCCGGACGGGCTGCCGCTCGCCGTCGGCACCGCGCAGGACATCACCGAGCAGCGCGCCGCCGAGACCAGGATGAAGCGGTCCAGCCAGCGGTTCGCGGACCTCGTGTCCCTGACGCCCGTCGGCATCGGCCTCTTCGACGAGGGCGAACGCCTGGTCGACGCGAACGACGCCCTGTGCGACCTGCTCGGCATGGACCTGGAGCAGCTGCGCGGCATGACCGCGAGCCAGCTCACCCACCCGGACGACCACGGCAACCCGCTGCCGTCGATCAGCGGCATGACCGCGCCGGACGCCGAGCGCACCCACAAGATCCCGCAGCGCATCCTGGTGCGCCGCGACGGCGTGCAGGTGTACTGCGAGCTGCACGTCGCGCTGTCCGTGCAGGACGACGGCCGCCGGTTCTGGCTCATCGTGTTCCAGGACATCACCGAGCGCCGCCGCACCGCCGAGGCCCTGCGCCACCAGGCGACCCACGACGAGCTGACCGGCCTGCCGAACCGGGCGCTGGTCAAGGAGATGCTGGGCGACCTGCTGGAGTCGCCGGACCGGTCCAAGGTCGCGGTGCTGTTCTGCGACATCGACAACTTCAAGCGGGTCAACGACTCCCTCGGCCACGACGCGGGCGACGAGCTGCTGGTGGCGTTGGCGCGGCGGCTCGAGGGCGGACTGCCCGACGGCTGCACGGCGGCCCGCCTGTCCGGCGACGAGTACGTGATCATCTGCGAGAACATCGACCAGGTCGGCGGGGTGGACGCGCTGGCCACGAAGGTCGCCGGGCTCCTGCGCACGGCGGTGCCCGTGCACGGCCAGCTGGTCCGGGTGTCGGCGTCCATCGGCGCGGCCGTGCCGAACGGCTCGCGGGCCACCGGCAACGACCTGCTGCGGTTCGCCGACGCGGCGATGTTCGAGGCCAAGCGGTCCGGCGCGGGCCGGGTGTCGCTGGCCAGCGCCGCGCTGATCGCGTCGGCCGACCGGCAGGTGCACCTGGAAGGCCAGTTGCGGGACGCGTTGGCGCACGACGGGCTCACGCTGCACTTCCAGCCCGTGGTCGGCGTGGACGGCGTCGTGCAGACCGCGGAGGCGCTGGTGCGCTGGCCGCACCCCGACCGGGGCCTGCTGCCGCCGGACGTCTTTTTGCCCGTGGCCGAGCAGGGCGACCTGCTGCGCGAGCTGGACCGCTGGGTGCTGCGGACCGCGTTGAAGGAAGCCTCGACGTGGCCCGCGCCGAACGACCAGCCGGTGTCGGTGGCGATCAACCTCGCCGGGCTCGTGCCGGGCGACCCCGAGTTCGTCGACATCGTGGCCGACGCGATCGCCGAGGCCGGCATGCCGTGGGACCGGGTCGTGCTGGAGCTGGTGGAGACCGCGCTGGTCGACCTGCCGTCGCGGGTGCGCCAGTCGATGGACGAGCTGGTCGAGCGCGGCATCCGGTTCGCGGTGGACGACTTCGGCACCGGCTACTCGTCGCTGGCGCGGTTGAAGGACCTCCCGGCGCAGATCATCAAGGTCGACCGCCGGTTCGTCTCCGGCGTGGGCAACGACTCGTCGGACTTCGCCGTGGCGCGGGCCGTGGTCGACATGGCGCGGGCGATGGGCCGCAAGTGCGTGGCCGAGGGCGTGGAGACGGCGACGCAGTTCCACGTGCTGCGCGGCGTCGGCGTCGACGCCTACCAGGGCTGGCTGTTCTCGCGGCCCGTGCCGCCGAAGGAGTTCCGCGCGGTGCTGGCACTTGGACCGTTGCACATCCCGCGGGCCGGGTGATCCGGAATACTCCACGGTCGGTGGAGGTCTGGAGTAGGGGGACGATCCGGTGGACCCGGCACGCATGATCGCCGACCTGGAGACCAAGGCGCGCGAGCTGGCCCGGCGGTCGCGGGAGGTGCAGGACGGCATCCGCGCCGTGGCGGCCACCGTGCGCTCGCCCGACGGGTGGGTCACCGCGACGGTCGCGCCCAACGGCGCGTTGCGCGACATCTCGTTCTCCCTGCCCGCGGAGGGGTTGTCCGACGCCCAGCTCGGGTGGGTCGTGATGACGACCGTGCAGCGGGCGCAGGCGCAGGTGGCCCGTCAGGTGGCGGAGGTCGTGCAGCCGGACTTCGCGGGCACGGCGGCGATGGAGTTCATGGCGGCCTACCTGCCGGACGAGCCGCGTGCGGACGTGCCGCGTGCGGACCAGCCGCGTGCGGACGTGCCGGTGGGCGTGCGTGCGGACGTGTCGGCGGGCGTGCCGCGTCGGGAGCCGGAGCCGTCCGACCTGCCGTTGCCGCGCAGCCTGTGGTGCCCGGCGGAAGCCGGCGAGCCGTCGTCGCGGTGAGCGGGATCGAGGCCCGGCCGCGTGCGGCGGTGGAGCGTGCGGCGATCGCCGACGGGCTGGCCGGGGCCGGGTTGGACGGTGAGGCGTTCGGGTTGTTCCTGCGGTTCTTCGCCGAGGGCGCGCGTGACCTGACGGCCCGTGCGGCCGAGGGCGTTCGGCCGCCCGCGGTGGGCGTGCCGGGTGCGCCTGGGGTGCCTGGGGTGCCTGCGCCGGCTGACGGGACGACTCGTGAGGCGGACCCGTCCGCCGACCAGGCGCCCTGGGAGCCGGACGCCGACCTGGCGCTGGCCTCGGCGTGGCTGGACACCCTGGGGCTCGTGCTCGACCCGTTGGCGCCGTTGGCCGAGGTCGGGTGGCTGGTCGAGCACGTCGCGCTCCTCAACGCGCCGCTCGACTGGCTGGCGGGCGACGGCGACCGGATCAGGGACGCCGTCGGCCGGTGGCGGCGGGCCGCGGTCCACCTCGACCGCCACGCCCGCGACGATCGCGACGCCGCGTCGGCCGCCGATGCCCGTGCCG